>JAAZUX010000067.1 GCA_018623955.1 Flavobacteriaceae bacterium
CCTCTCTTTTTTATTCATGCAGTTTCCTTTGGTTGCCCAAGTTTCGGGGGATTCTCTGTCTACTCCTGGTCATTCCAACACCAATAAATTCAAACAGCTAAAAGAGGAGTTGGCTACGCCCAACAGTTTCAGGACCGCTTCTGGTGCACCCGGTAGAGACTATTACCAACAAAAGGTGGACTACGTCATGGACATTGAGTTGGATGACGAAAACCAAAAGATTTACGGTGAGGAAGAAATTACCTACACCAATAATTCACCCGACGAATTGAGTTATTTGTGGATTCAGTTGGATCAAAATATTCGTAAAAAAGATGCTCCTGCATTGGAAAAAAATGGTGAAGGTGCCGAGCCCATTCTACGTGTAGAAACCTTTGTCAATACATTTTTTAAAGAACCTTTTGATGGAGGCTTCAATATCGATTGGGTAAAAGATTCCAATGGAGTCCCCCTAAGACACACCATCAACATGACCATGATGCGGGTGGATTTACCCCGACCCTTAAAAAGTGGAGATCAATTCAAATTTTCAATCAAGTGGTGGTACAACATCAATAACCATGTGGAAAATCGTGCCCGTTCGGGATATGAGTATTTTCCTAAAGATGGCAACCGTGCCTATGTAATCGCTCAGTTCTTCCCCAGATTAGCCGTTTACAACGATGTAGAGGGTTGGCAAAATCATCAGTTTTGGGGCAATGGAGAGTTTGCACTCAACTTTGGAGATTATACTGTGAGATTAACAGTTCCTGCGGATCATGTGGTTGAGGCTACGGGTCAGTTGCAAAATCCCAAAGATGTTCTCTCTCGTGAGGAACTCAAAAGGTATCGTCAAGCCCAAACTTCTTTTGACAAACCCGTAATCATTGTTACCGAAGAGGAAGCCATAGCGCGAGAAAAAAGCATTTCAAAAAAGAAAAAAACCTGGGAATTTAAAGCCGAAAACGTCCGGGACTTTGGATTTGCGACTTCCAGAAAATTCATCTGGGAGATGATGGCCGTCAAATTGGGAGGAAAGAACGTGATGGCGGTATCCCTTTATCCCAAAGAAGGTAACCCCCTTTGGGAAGAGTATTCCACCAAAGCGGTTGTTCAAACCCTCAAAACCTATTCCCATCATACTTTTGATTATCCCTATCCCAAGGCCGTATCGGTTCATGCCAAAAACCAAGGGATGGAGTATCCCATGATTTGTTAGAATTACGGACGACCCGATGAGGACGGATCCTACTCAGATTCCGAAAAGTTTGGTATGATCAGCGTGATCATCCACGAAATTGGACACAATTTTTTCCCGATGATCGTCAATTCTGATGAAAGACAATGGGGTTGGATGGACGAAGGTTTAGATACTTTTATGCAATATCTTACCGAGCAGGAATTTGCTAAAACCCATCCCAATTCAATTGTAGGTTTGGAAAAATATCCCTCCAGAAGGGGAGAACCCAAAGCCATTGTAAATTATATGTCTGGAGATCAGAGTTTTTTGGCTCCCATCATGTCCAATCCTGAGAATGTTTATCAGTTGGGGCCCAATGCCTATGGAAAACCCGCTACAGCACTCAATATTTTGAGGGAAACCGTTATGGGTAGAGATTTATTCGATCACGCTTTTAAAACCTACTCCCAGAGGTGGATGTTCAAACACCCCACTCCAGCAGATTTTTTCAGAACCATGGAAGACGCCTCTGCCGTAGACTTAGATTGGTTTTGGAGAGGATGGTTTTATACTACAGACTATGTAGATATTGGGGTTAAAGCGGTCAAACAATTTTTTGTTTCCGATCAACCAAATAAGGAGGTCCTAGAAATGCTTAAAAATTATGGTATGACTCAGGCCGATTTGCCTCCGGTGGTTTATACAATGGTCGAAGATGATGAAGATTTCAATTCAGAGTACAAATCCGGAAGTCCTATTGACCACTCCAAGAATCTGAAAGCTTATATGGATCAAAATTCTGGTGAATCGGATTCTTCGATCAAAATCCCCAAAAACTTTTACGAAATTACTTTCGAAAAACCTGGAGGTTTGGTAATGCCACTTATTGTAGATTTTACCTATGGTGATGGTTCTACAGAACGCGTTAAATATCCGGTTCAGGTGTGGCGAAAAAACGATAATGAAGTGAAAAAGGTTGTTGTAACCGACAAGGAGATCATTGGTATTGAGGTTGATCCCGATTTAGAGACTGCCGATGTAGACCTTTCCAATAACGGCTGGCCCAAAGAACAGCAAATGTCTGAGTTCGATCAATTCAAAGCTAAGATGAAAAATTAAACCTTTATTATGATAAACATCATTTTATTTTGAATTTTCATCCATCATTGGTTGTTTACCATTTTATATCTTTGTCAAAAAAATAACCCATGTTTCTTTTTATCAGCGGTGCTGAAATTGTATTTATATTTTTTATCGTACTGCTTATTTTTGGTGCCGATAAAATCCCTTCCATTGCAAGAACATTGGCCAAGGGGGTTAATCAGGTGAGGAACGCTACCAATGAAATTAAAACAGAAATTCAAAAATCTGTTGACACAAAAAATCCTGCGGGTGGCGTGGGTAAAGAATTAAAAAACCAAGTGGATCAGGTCAAAGAGGATTTTGATGAGTTGACCGATTCGATCAAAAGAGACCTCTAGATTTTTCGACAAATCATCAGACCGTCTCTGATGGGAAGTAGCAAGGTTTCTACTTTTTTCTCAGTGATTACTTTATCGTTAAAATTTTTGAGTCCCAAAGTTTCCAAATCCTTATTGGGAAGGTTTTTATGAAGTACCTTGCCGCTCCATAAAACATTATCTGCAATGATGATCCCACCCGTATTTAATTTGGGAAGGATGAGATCAAAATAATGACTGTAGTTGGACTTGTCTGCATCGATAAATACCAAATCAAAATTAAAATCAAGTTTTGGAATGATTTTTTTTGCGTCACCCTGATGTGAAAAGATTTGATCTTTGTAGTCACTCTTGTCAAAATATTTTTTTTGAAAATCAAATAATTCCTCGTTGATTTCGATGGTGTGGATGGAGCCATTTTTTCCCAATCCTTCAGCCAAACATAGGGTGGCATAGCCCGTATATGTCCCTACTTCAAGTATTTTTTCGGGTCGTATCAATTGGGAGATCAAACTTAAAAACCTGCCCTGTAAATGACCACTGATCATTCTGGGTTGCAATATTTTTTGATGGGTTTCCCTTTGTAGAGCTTTCAGCAACTTGGATTCCTCCTGGGAATGGCTTTCGGCATATTGCATGATGTCATCATTGATAAAATCCATCCTAGGGTCTAGCTTTTTTTCACGATTTCTTTGGGTCTAGCATATTCCAGTCTTTTTTGCAACTGAGGCAGTGCGTATCCATCAAGCCCGTTTATGGCAACCACTTCTCCCGATTCTAATTTGACCCAGCCATCTGTCTGTAGGAGTTGATCCTCAACAAAAACATGCTCTATAGCAGCTATAATCAGTACACAGCCGTTTTCTTTGATATCGTATTCATTGAGGTAACGACATCCCAAACCAATGGGGGAGCCCTTCACAAATGGAGCGTGCCAATCCAGCCTGTACTCTGATTCCAACTGGGTTTGATCAAATTCCGAAATGTTTTCATCATATTTCGCACTGGTGTGATGGGCTTGCTCAATTTGTCCCAATGAGACATGGTTTACGGTAAAGACTTTATTTTCTTTAATGTTTTTGTAGGTGTCGCGAGGAACTGTATTGGGACGCAAGGTAAAGTGAAGTAGAGCGGGACTGCTCCCTAAGTGAGTGATGGAACTGAATATGGCAACATTTTCCTCTCCAGAGTTGGATCTTGTTCCGATCAAATTGGCCGACTTATAGCCGGTAATGCTGTTGATCAAATTGAGACGATAGAGTTTTGAAAACCCCTCGATATCATTGGTGTTGAAATGCTGCATTTTGAGTATTTAAGGATTGGATTGTTTGTCAAAATATAAGATGGCGGCCAACAAACCAATTACAATAACGACTAAGCCAGTAATAAAAAGGTAATGATCCGATATGGCATTGGTAGATAAAAAACCGTCTTGAGTTACTTTTTGATCGACAAATCGAATGACAATCCCCAAGGGAATCAACAGGAGTATAAATCTAAATTTCTTTAATTTTTCTTTCATAAAAGGTTTTATAGAGTCGAATGCTCTAAAATATAAAAAACCAAACTACTAATTCATGTCGACTTTAAAGAATCCATTTTTATCTCAGGATGATCGAATTCAAAAGATTCTATGCATTTGAGGTGGGCATTTTCGAAATCTTCGAATGTATCCATGCAATTTTTTACTGATGGCATTTTGCTTTTGTTGTCCAGAAAACTTTCATTACTCAGTATTTCGGTACACAAACATGCATCCGCTTCTTTGATAGCACCATCGGTCTGAATGATAAAGATCAAGAGTATCAGGGAGACGATGACACCCAGAACTAAAGTTTTATTGCTCATTTTCATTCTGCATTAGTAGTAAAGATAACTATTGCCATTAAAATTGTTACAAAAAAATTGGGCGGGTTGAAGAGACCCGCCCAATTCACGAAATAATAAAAAAACCAAACAATTAAATTAACTAAATTAAGTATGAACTAGTGTGTTGTGTTATTACTTAATCCTGATGTAAAAGTATAACGCTTTAATCAATCTCAAAGCATAAAATTCTTTTACATAATCGTTTTTATGACTTACATAAAATAGTTGTCAGGATTTTTTCAAATCTTTAATCAGGAAGATTGATATTGAAAAATTCGCAATAAATTAACGATATTCATAAATTTTATATTTCAAAAAAAGCTTTTCTGCTTGATTTGATAACAATAATTTAACCTTTTGTTGTTATTTTTGAAAAATCCGTATATGAATTAAGGACAAAACTTTATTCAAACAAGCAAAGCTATTTATTTTGGTACTCTTTATTGATTGCTTAATTTTACTCGCTCAATGGGTGTTTAGCTCAGTTGGTTTAGAGCGCTACCTTGACAGGGTAGAAGTCGGGGGTTCGAATCCCTCAACACCCACAAAGGTTCACAGAGATTGTGAGCCTTTTTTTATGCCCTATGTCGACCTATTGTCGACCTAATAAGGTTAAAATATACTTTTATGCCATCTAATTGTTGGCCACTTACATAATCTTATTTTAAAAAGAAAAACCCAGAGATTAGTTATGGTAAGTTTTAGGGGCGTTTTTTTTCGTTACAAAAACGTGGGGGGTGTGCCTTGATGTTATACAGTCGCGCTAATGGGTAGCGTTCTGATTTATTTTTATATTAGTTCTATGAAAAAATATTTGAAACACGCATTAGTTTTTGGGATCATTAAAAAAATATCCATTCTTATCTTCTTAATTACGAACTATTCATTTGCCCAAACTGATCAATTTGATTTGTTAAAAGATGAAACGCTTTTGGAGGGCTTGTCTTTCAATTTTAAATATCAAAATCAAACTGCTGTTCACATACAGTTTGAGAATAAAAAAG
>JAAZUX010000068.1 GCA_018623955.1 Flavobacteriaceae bacterium
AGTGCTGTGGTCTTGGGCATTGAGCCCCCGGATAAATTCCCCTTGGTCTATTACAGAGACAATGCGGCAGACAGTCAAATCACCATTGATGATGTCATAAAGGCTAAAATTGATGATTATAAAATTGTGCTTTTAAATGGAACGGCACTCAACATTGAACCCACGAGAAGTGCAACATTCTTTGCCGCTGAAGTGGCCGCCAAAAATGATATCGATGTGGTTTTAGACCTTGACTTTAGAGCCGATCAATGGCACGACTATCGCGCATTTGGGTTGACCATAAGGGCTTTACTCCCTAAAGTAAAAATAGCCATTGGAACAGAGGAAGAGATTTTGGCTGCTACCATGAGTAGCGCATCGCAGGTGACCATTAAGGATCAGCAAATATCTGCCCCCGAAATTAAGGGGGATATAGATTCCTCCATCAAACAACTACTAGCCCTGGGCATTGAGACACTCATCGTAAAAAGAGGCTCGTCGGGAGCCAGTATTCATTACCCCGACGGTTCGAAGAAGGATGTTCCCGGCTTTCCCGTAGAAATATTGAACGTTTTAGGAGCAGGAGATGCCTTTGCCAGTGGATTTTTATATGGAATTCTTCAAGGATGGGATTTGTATAAATCTTGTAGAATGGGGAATGCCAGCGGGGCACAAGTTGTGACCAAAAAAGGTTGTGCAAATTTTATGCCCTACCTAGAGGAATCAATCTCATTTATCAATAATAGAGGTGGTTTTTAATTTTATTATCATGAATCACAATAAAAACAGTTTGAAATTAAGGGTTTGTAGAGCTTTTAATATATTGAATGTAACCAAGAGTTTAGTTTTGAGTATTACTCCTCAAAAAAATATTTTTAAATAAACAATTAATGGAAGTATTAAAAAATTATATAAATGGCGAATGGGTAAAAAGTAGTTCGACAGAGACCATTGAAGTTGTCAATCCAGCGAGTCAGGCCGTTATAGCAAAAGTACCTTACGGAAGCTCGACTGCTCTTGATGTAGCCACTTCATGTGAAACGGCTTTCACTGCACAAAAGGAGTGGAGTAAAGTTCCAGTGATGAAAAGGGTACAGGCCTTGTATCAGTTAAAGTCCCTTTTTGAAGCCAACAGAGAAGACATTGCAAAGACCATTACAGATGAGTCGGGGAAAACTAGAGATGAATCATTTGGAGAAATTCAAAGAGCCATTGAAAATATTGAAGTAGCCTGTGGAACTCCTATGTTGATGGCGGGTGACGTGATTGAAGATATCGCAACTGGTATAGACGAAATGATGATCAGGCAACCTTTGGGAGTTACGGCTTGTATTACCCCTTTCAACTTCCCAAGCATGATCGTTTTTTGGTTTTTGCCTTATGCCATTGCGACTGGAAATGCTTTTATCGTAAAACCCTCTGAGAAGGTTCCACTAACAATGATGAAGATATTTTCTTTATTAGATCAATTGGATCTTCCCAAAGGATTGGTCAGTATGGTTCATGGAGGTAAAGAAACGGTTGATGCAATTTTAGAGCATCCCACCATTAAGGCCATTAGTTTTGTTGGGAGTACTCCAGTAGCCAGATATATTTATTCCAAGGGAACGGCCAATGGGAAAAGAGTACAAGCCCAAGGCGGAGCTAAAAACCCAGTTATTGTTCTTCCCGATGCAGACATTGAAATGTCCACTAAAATCATTGCAGACTCTGTATATGGTTGTGCAGGGCAAAGATGCCTAGCGGCCTCGACCATAGTTACAGTAGATGACGAAAACAGAAATCTAAAAGATGCTTTATATGAAACCGTTAAAACCAGAACTGTTGGTTATGGTTGGGATCAAGGAGTGAGTATGGGGCCAGTCATTACTCCCGAAAGTAAGAATAGAATAACGGATCTTATCGAACTTGGAATCTCTGAAGGGGCAAATGTATTATTGGATGGTCGAAAAACAGAAGTTTCGGGTTATGAACAAGGGAATTTTATCGCGCCTACGATTCTGGAAAATGTTAATTTGAATAAAAAATTAATTCAAACCGAAATCTTTGGTCCTGTAATGAGTCTTATATCGATGAAAACAATTGAGGAGGCAATTGCCTTTGTAAATTCAGGCACTTATGGAAACATGGCTTGCTTATTTACCTCTAATGGTGCCAGTGCGAGGAAATTTAGAAATGAAGCTGATGCGGGGAATATTGGAATTAACATTGGAGTTGCTGCTCCAATGGCACAATTTCCTTTCAGTGGGTGGAAAGACAGTTTTTTTGGGGATCTTCATGGTCAGGGAAAACATGCCATTGAATTTTTTACCCAAACCAAAGTAGTAATTGAACGATGGCCCAATATCTGGTCACGAAAGTTTTAATGCTGAAAAAATGATCAAAATAGCAAATGCACCATGCTCCTGGGGAGCACTAGAATTTGACTTGGAAGAACAATCTGAAGAAATAGGATTTGAACAAGTTCTAGATGAAATCAAATCTACAGGATACATAGGAACAGAGCTAGGGGATTGGGGGTTCATGCCCACTTCACCTGAGGATTTACGTAAGGAAATAAAAAAAAGAGATCTTGAACTCTTGGGGGCTTTTGTTCCCGTTGATCTCAAAGATAAAGAACAACATCAAAGTGGTGTTTCAGAGGCACTCAAAGTCGCTAAGTTAATGTATGAAGCAGGTTTTAAAAACGCTTTGATTGTCTTGGCCGATGACAACGGAAAAGACCCTCAAAGGACCCAAAATGCCGGGAGAATTTCATCAGAAATGGAATTGGATGAACAGCAATGGAAGAATTTTGCAGATGGGGTCAACCAAATTGCAAAAGCGGTCGATCAAACCTTTGGTATAAAGACAGTTTTTCATCACCATTGTGGCGGATTTATAGAAACTCCAAAAGAAATTGATCGATTGATGGAACTCACCGATCCCGAACTTATAGGCCTTTGTTTGGACACAGGACATTATGCTTTTGGTGGAGGTAATCCTGAAACAGCGCTTAAAAAATATGCTGACCGATTATGGCATGTTCACTTTAAAGATTTTAACCCCAACGCAGCCAAGACTTCTCAGGAAGTAAATGGAGACTATTTTGATGCGATTAAAAAAGGAGTCTTCTGTGAACTTGGAAAAGGGAATGTCGACTTTCAATCCATTGTCAATCAATTGAATGAACTGGGGTATGACGAATGGATAGTGGTAGAACAGGATATTTTACCAGGTATGGGAAACCCAAAAATTTGTGCAGAATCAAATCGAGAGTATATTAAAACTTTAGGATTATAGACAATGAAAAAAGTTAAGTTTGCTATAGCAGGTCTTGGAAGAATAGGTAAAATACACCTGGAAAATCTCCAACAAATGAACCAAGTTGAGGTAGTTGCAGCCACCGATACCCATTCTGATGGTCGGGAGTTTGCCGAGAATAAGGGGATTGATAATATATTCAGTTCTTATGATCAGATGATAAAAGAGTCAACTATTGATGCTGTTGTTATCTGTTCACCTACAGACACTCATGCAGATTATGTAGAAATGGCGGCAAATATGGGAATAGCAATTTTTTGCGAAAAACCTTTAGATTTAAATTTAGGACGTGTCTTAGAGGTTTTGAATCTTGTTGAGACAAAAGGGACAAAGCTTATGCTTGGTTTTAATCGTCGGTTTGACAAGGAGTTTTTAAAAGTAAAAAACTTGGTTGATCAAGGCGCTATAGGAAAACATCATTTGATAAAAATTACCAGTCGTGATCCACAAGCACCGCCAATCAGTTATGTTGTTAAGTCAGGAGGATTGTTTTTAGACATGACCATTCATGATTTTGATATGGCAAGATTTCTCGTTAATAAAGAAGTGGATGAGGTTTATGCCAAGGGGACAGCCTTAATCAATCCAGAATTGAGCCGCGTAGGAGACATAGACTCCGCAGTAATAACACTGACCTATGAAGATGGGACAATGGCCATTATTGACAACAGTAGGGAGGCTGCTTATGGTTATGACCAAAGGATAGAAGTCTTTGGTTCCAAGGGGATGGTTAAGGCAGATAATAACCTACATGACAGACATCAGCTTTATAATGGTGAAGGCAGTCATGGGGCACTTCCGCTTCACTTTTTTCTCGAAAGATATGCGGATGCTTATAAATCAGAAATTGAAGATTTTGTAGGATCATTAGCCAATGGAACGGATTCATCTGTGAATGGAAACGATGGACTGCAATCGTTGAAAATAGCCCTGGCAGCCATTAAATCAATTAAAGAAAACAGACCCGTTAAAGTTTCTGAAATTGACCAAAACCAAGAAAACACTATGATTATCAATTAAGTAAGTATTTAAAATGATCGATCAATAAAATACATCAATTATGAAATCAATCAGATTAACAGTAGCCCAGGCTGCGATTAAATACCTGAACCAACAATTCGTGGAACGTGATGGCATAGAAAATAAATTTTTTGCGGGTTGTTTTGGAATCTTAGGACACGGCAATGTTGCCGGTATGGGTCAAGCCATACAGCAGCAAAACGATTTGAAATATTATCAGTGTCGAAATGAACAATCCATGGTTCATACTGCTGCAGCCTATGCCAAGATGAAAAACAGATTGAGTACTTTTATTTGTACAACATCTATTGGCCCTGGAGCCACCAATATGATTACTGCCGCTGCCGGAGCTACAATCAATAGACTACCGGTTTTGTTGATTCCTGGAGATATTTTTGCAAAAAGAAATGTTGCCCCTGTTCTACAACAACTAGAA
Organism: Flavobacteriaceae bacterium; assembly: GCA_018623955.1. The sequence goes on from JAAZUX010000068.1 coordinate 4,739, forward strand.
TCAGCAAGTTCACAAGACATTTCTGTAAATGATTGCTTTAAACCCATTTCAAAATACTGGGATAGGATCAATAGGCCAGAACAAATTTTATTTGCACTTCCCGAAGTGATGAGGGTGCTCACTTCCCCAGCTGAGACTGGAGCAGTAACCCTTGCCATACCTCAAGATGTTCAGGCAGAAGCTTATGATTATCCCCTTGATTTTTTTGAAAAGAAAACCTGGAATATTGCTAGACCCAGAGCCGATCTGAATCAACTAAAACATGCGGTTGAAATGATCAAGGAAAGCAAGAAACCACTTATCATAGCAGGTGGAGGAGTTCACTACAGTAGCGGTTTAGATACACTCAAAAAATTTGTTCACAAAACTCATATCCCTCTCGCGGAAACCTTTGCAGGAAAGGGAGCTTTACGCTTTGATGATCCACACCAATTGGGAGCAGTTGGCGCAACTGGCACACCCGGAGCAAATCATATTTCAGAAGAAGCGGATCTAATAATAGGTTTAGGAACCAGATACAGTGATTTTACTACCGCCTCCAAAACAGCATTTCAGAATCCTAATGTGAAATTTGTAAACATCAATATCACCGAATTTGATGCTGCAAAGCACGGGGGTTTGATGTTACAAGGTGATGCTAAAGTTGTATTAGAAGAGTTAATGGAAAACTTGGAAAACTATCAAGTGTCTGAGGAGTATCAGAAACGCGTTGCTGATTACAACCAATCATGGGAGG
>JAAZUX010000069.1 GCA_018623955.1 Flavobacteriaceae bacterium
GGGACTTTTTCCCCACCGCAATTGAGATCGCCGGGATTAATAAGGACGTTGTGGGGATCGATGGAATCTCCTTTTTGCCCACCCTTACGGGTAAAGAACAAAAAACACATCCCTACCTCTATTGGGAATTTTTAGAAAAAGGCGGCCGGCAAGCCGTACTGGTGGATCAATGGAAAGGCATACGTTTGAATATGGCTAAAAATCCGGATGCTCCCATTGAACTCTACCGACTCACAGATGACATTGGAGAGGAAAATAACCTTGCAGAACACTAACACGAAATGGTAAAAAGGATGGACAGTCTAATGAATGAAGCCCATGCATACTCGGAAGTCTTTTCTTTCGAACACGAGAAAAATTAAGCTTGTTAATCGTTTTTTGAACTTTCTAAAATTTCATCTCGGTAGGCGTTGGGCGTCATTTCAGTTATCTTTTTAAAGTTTCTAAAAAAATTGGAAAAGTTGTTGAACCCACTTTCATAACAGATCGTTTTGATGTCTGCATCTGTTTCGGAAAGCAATTTGGTGGCGTGGTTGATCCGATATTCGTTGAGGAAAGCAGTAAAGGTCTTGTTGGTGCTTTTTTTAAAAAATCGACAAAAAGACTGTGGTGTCATAAAAACCTGATTAGAGATGTCTTCCAATGCAATGGGTTCCATAAAATGATCCCTGATGTAGTTGAGAATGGTCTTGAGTCGCTTATTCTCGTTCGGACTGCTGATGAAGGCGTAGCCCTCGGCATTGAGGATTTTTTTGTCTTTAACTTTTGCCAAATCGTAAAGGATCTTGATAAAAGTCAAAAAAGCATCGATCCGGGATTCGTATTGAAGCCCTTCCATTCTCAATCCAATGTCTTCTTTGATGGGCCCTTCAAATACAATTCCTTTTTTGGAGAGTTCCAACAACTGATTGATTAATTTCAACTCCTCCAAGTTTTGAAAAGCCGTTTCAAAAATATCGGGCTTAAACTGGATGACAATTTCTTTTTGATTCTCATCAAAGCCTTTGGTAAAACCGGTATGTGGAAGATAGGAACCGATCAATATCAAATCTCCGTCTTGATAATTGGACAAATGCGTTCCCACCTGTCTCTTCCCTACCCCCGTATTGATGTAAACCAACTCTACCTCCGGGTGGTAATGCCACTTTATCTTATTGGTATTGGGGGAAGCCTGATCGAAATAGGCGTATTTATAGGAATGACCCGTATCGGGGGAAATGGTCTCAAAATCTGGTTTATACAACGGCCTGTTTTTTGAATTTAATTTTCTATTGTTGTACAAAGTTAACGATATATGCGATTTAAATCGTCTTTTTTGTTAATTTAAGGTATTTGAAATGGGTCCCGTTAAGAAAACTGCTGTTAAAGCTTTAGAGAGCTATAAGGGATTGCAGCTAACGGTCTGGCAAATTTGCCCATTTTAGCGGTATCCAAATGATTGATGTTGTAGGAGAATCTCTCTAAATCTTTATATTTACAAAAACTATATCCTAAAATGAACACTACCGACAAGGGATCAATTATAATTGTATGTCTGTTTTATATCATTACACTGACTAGTGGGTATTTTATTCATCGGGATCAATTGGTTGTTGAGAAAAATGATGTAAAAAGACTGATCCTGACCATCAACAGTCATGAGATCAATACAGAAAACAACAGCAGCACTGTCTATGAAGATATCGGCAGGCCACAGCCCACGAAAAAAGTATATGCTGCGGGTTCGATTGTAGCCATTTCAGCCATCTATGAGCAAAAAGGATATGAACCGGTTCACATTTCAGAGTTCTTAAAAAAGATCATGGATCAAGAGGTGGTCGTTACTCGAATCTGGTTTTCCAAAAAAAAATAAATGGGATACTTTCTGCGAAATATCATTGTCTATTCGGTCATCGTTTTTTTGGTGTTTTTGGTTTACAAGGCCGTCAAAGACATGAAGAAATAAGCTTCTTTGGGTCTAAAAATCCCAAAGGTTTTAAAACTCTCTATCTTTGTAAAAAATTTGAGTTGAAAAAGAAAAAGCCGGATAGCGTTGTTTGGGACGAGGAGCAGGAGGAATACATTGCCCGCTTACTGCCCTATGCTTCCCAAGCCAGTGGGCCTGTCATCAAAATTCCCAACGTAGATGCCTTTAAGCAAAAAGGCGTAGAAAAGGTATCCAAACAATTTCAATCAGAACTGGAAGAACTAAAAGGCAAAATCAAAGATTTTGTAAAAACCGCCAGTGATACTCAAAAGGTATATACCGCCAAGTTTAAATTTGAACCCCTGGTGGGGGAAACCTATTTTCTCTACGAAGGGGAACAGGAGGATTACCTGTCACTGATTGCGCCGGACCAATGGAAGAAAAAATTCTTGGGTGCCTACCGTCTGAGTTCCGAATACAAATGGGAACGCGTCGAGTGGTAGTCTAGCGAAAGTTTTGGGTGCCAAAACCCATGCCCTTTTCATCAAAATACAAGCCGACCCCCAAATGGGTATAGTCCCCCAAAATGTTTTTGTAATGAGGCGGACTGTTCTTCCATCCGGTGACCATACATTGGGCTAAATTTTCTGCCGTTTGGGTATCTCCACAACCTCTTACGTTTTCAAACCAAGGGGTTTGAGCGATGTTTTCGGCAATGCCCGTAAAACGATTTCCCTTCCTGACCCATGCCTTCACCTTAAATTTTTCGGCCCGCTCTATCGGATTTCTCCCCAAGTGATCTACATGAGCGTAAAACTTATGTTTGACCATATTCTCACTGTGCAGCTGAGCCAGATCCATCAGGGAGTCCAATCGTTCCAGTTTGGGCAAACCTTTTTCTGCCCGAAGGGCATTGGTTTTTTCAAAGATCAACTGACGCATTCGCTCCAAGTCACGCTGTGCAAAACAAGAAGTTAGGCAAAATGCCGCCGATAACAACGTCAAAAATACGGTTGTACTGCTCTTTCTCATGGTCTCAAAAATAATAATTATCAATTGGAATGCCTACTTTTGTCCATTATGGGTATGGAAGAAACGCCAAGACAAAAAAAAGTGGCCACAGCAATCCAACAGGAACTGGCCGCCATGCTTCAAGAAGCCATCAGAAATCAAGGGGCCTCCAATCTGGTGCTTTCCATCACCAAGGTGAACGTAACCATAGATCTGTCTTTGGCCAAAGTCTATCTGAGCATTTTTCCACAAGACAAGGCCGATACCTACTTAAAAGGCATTCAAGAAAACAATTCCCAAATCAGGCACGACATGTCTCAAAGAATGAAAAACCAATTGCGACGCATGCCCGAATTTTCGTTTTATATCGATGACTCTCTGGATTATGTAGATGCGATAGAAAAAGCCTTGAATCAACCCGACAACCCCATTGAAGATCCAAAGGAGCTTCCCAAAAGACAAAAAAAGTAAATCATGCCGGTTGTTTTCAAAATCGCTTGGCGTTATTTTTTCTCCAAAAGCGGACAAACCGTAATCAACAGGATCAACTCCATTGCACTTCTGGTCATTGTGGTGGCTACGGCAGCACTGATGATTGTATTGAGTGCCTTTTCGGGTTTGAAGGATTTCGGACTGTCTTTCTCAAATGTCTTTGACCCCGACTTGCGGGTCATGGCCAAACAAGGAAAAACCATACTGCTGGACAGCAGCCAAATCGATCGATTGGAAAAAGCAGAGGATCTCAAAGCCTTTAGTCCCATTCTGGAGGAAAAAGTATTTCTTTCCTTTAAAGAAAAAAACCAAGTGGCCTACCTCAAAGGGGTGGGGCCGGATTACCTCGATGTTATTCCCGCAGATTCTCTGGTAGCGGTTGGGGAGTGGTTGGTTCCCGAATCCAATGCCATTGTTGCCGGCTATGGAATAGGTGCGGGTATGGATCTGGGTGTATACGACTATGGCTCTTTTCTCAACATCAGCATCCCCCGAAAAAATCTAAAAAGCAGCTTGAGACAAAACCCTTTTTACACCCAACAGGCCATTACCATAGGTTTGTATCAAATCAGTGAAGACATTGATCAAAAATACATTTTCAGCTCTTTGGATTTTGCCCGAGACCTGTTGCAATACCCCCAAAATGTTTTCTCTTCCATTGAAATAAAAGCCACTGCGGAAGCCGATCTGAAAGATTTAAAAAAGACGATTCAGAAAATAATGGGTGACTCGGTTGAGATCAAAGACCGAATACAACTCAATACTGCCCTCTACAAAATGCTCAACACAGAACACCTGGCCATCTATCTTATTTTCACTTTGGTACTGATCATTGCCCTCTTCAATGTAGTAGGTGCCTTAGTGATGATGATTTTGGACAAAAAACCTCAGATGAATATTCTGAAAGCCATGGGGATTACCCAACAACAGTTGCGCCAGACCTTTTTCTCTCTGGGCATGTTGATCATCATTTTTGGGGGAGGGATTGGACTGGTGTTGTCTTCAGTTGTGATCTTGATTCAACAATGGATTCCCTTCATTAATGTCCCGGGTACTTCTTTGGCTTATCCGGTAAAATGGGAGTTGGAAAACTTGCTTTTGGTGATGGGAACCCTGCTTTTGTTGGGCAGTCTTGCCTCGGCATGGGCCAGTCGTGGGGTAAGACAATAGATTAAACCCAAGCCAGTTCAACCACTTCCTCCAAAACGCGGTTAAGGGTGTCAAAAACCTCCTTGGGATCATTGGCAGTAACCATGGCGGTTCTGTAAGGTTTAAAATTGGGAATTCCCTTAAAGTAATTGGTGTAATGGCGTCTGGTCTCCAAAACTCCCAAAACCTCACCTTTCCAGGCAATAGACATTTCCAAGTGCCTTTTGGCCACCTCAACCCGGTCTTTTAGCGTGGGGGGATCGCAATGCGTTCCTTTTTCAAAATAGTGTTTGACTTGATTGAAAAACCAGGGATTCCCGATACTGGCCCTCCCGATCATGGCACCATCCAAACCATAACGGTCGCGCATTTCCATGGCTCTTTCGGGACTGTCCACATCTCCGTTTCCAAAAACAGGAATGTGCATTCTGGGATTGTTCTTGACCTCGGCAATGGGTTTCCAATCGGCATCGCCTTTGTACATTTGAGCCCGGGTCCTCCCATGGATGGAAATGGCTTTGGCCCCAACATCTTGGAGTCGCTCTGCCACCTCCACGATTTTGATCGAGTCGTGGTCCCAGCCCAAACGCGTTTTGACCGTCAATGGCAATGAAGTGTGTTTGGCCATTTCGGCTGTCAATTTCACCATCAGTGGAATGTCTCTCAGAATTCCCGCTCCGGCCCCTTTGCTCACAACCTTTTTTACGGGGCAACCAAAGTTGATGTCGATGATATCGGGCTTAGACGCCTCAACAATTTCTACAGAGCGTAACATGGAGTCCAAATTGGCCCCAAAAATTTGTATGCCCACAGGACGTTCTTTTTCGTAAATGTCTAGTTTCTGAACGCTTTTTGCGGCATCACGGATCAAGCCCTCGCTGGAAATGAATTCGGTATAAACCACATCGGCACC
>JAAZUX010000070.1 GCA_018623955.1 Flavobacteriaceae bacterium
CAAGGCCGACCTGTCAACCGTCATCTCAAAGGACCCACTAATTTTATTGGAAATACCAACTGGAAATAAGTTGGAAAAATATTGGTTTAAGCCCACAAAAAACCGAACCAATAGTCGGGATAAAAAGTTGGGACGAAAACGTTCTTTAATATCGTTTTGATCAGAAAGGTCAAGAGAGGTTTTGACGACTTTTTTGGCTTTTGAGGAAAACCACAAAGTGAGCACCATAATCAAGCCTGAACCCAAAAGAAAAATAGTTGGAGTAGGAACTTTATTGGAAAGTACGCTCATACTGAACTCATTTGCAGCGATTCCGGAACTGGCCCAAGCTTCGTAGGACTGAAAAGCTGCAACAGGAACGCCAATAAAATTGACCAAATCGTTACCTGCAAAAGCCAGTGCCAACGCAAAAGTTCCAACTCCGATGATGACCTTATAAATGTCAACCTTAAATACTTTCATCAAAAAATAAGAGAACAAATACCAAAAAAATAGACTGAACAGGTTGACCAAAAACGTATTGGCTTCAAGAAAGGCATTGATCGTTAAACCATCGAGCGTGTCAAATTCAATCCCGGCGTAGGGGGTTCCTTTGATCCCTTTAATCAAAATAAAATTACTGATGGCCGCAAGCGACAAACCTCCAAAAAGAGAATTAATCAATTTTGATTTATGAACAAAATCATGGGTGAGCAGGGCTCTAGATACCCATTGCACCACAGCTCCAATGGTAAAGGCTATAAAAACGGAGAGTAAAATTCCCAAAATGATTTGAGTGGCCTTCTCCGTATTGATGTAGGTGGACAACTCCATGAGATTGCCAGAATCCGAAAAGATTTTAATCAGTGACATGACCACAGCGGCTCCCAACAATTCAAAAACGATAGATACTGTAGTAGAGGTAGGCATTCCCAGGGTATTGAAAAAATCCAACAGCAGTATATCGGTCAGCATCACCGCCATAAAAATGTAGATGATTTCTTGAAAATTAAAGGCTCCAGGATTGAAAATTCCCTTACGGGCAACCTCCATCATACCGCTGGAGAACAAGGCTCCCAAGGCAATTCCCAAACTCGCAAAGATCATTATGTTTCTAAAGGAAATGGCTTTTGAACCAATGGCAGAATTAAGAAAATTTACTGCGTCGTTACTTACTCCAACTATTAAGTCACCGATTGCTAACAGACTTAATAAAACAACAATGTATAAGTAAATGTTTTCCAAAAAATATTTATGTATTAAAATCTAACAGCATAACTAAAAGAAAAGGTCCTTCCTATATGACGAAGACTAAAATACTTTCGCTCTTCATTAAAGCCAATAAAATTACTCTCTCGTTTATCATCCAAAAGGTTGGTCACTTTCAAAGTCAACGTTCTGTTCTTTTTAAGTTGTTTAATAATGTTAAAGTTAAGACTATTAAATGGCATGGTGTATACATCTGGGTAAAAACCGTTTCCTACAACTTGTAATGTTTTTCCTTGGACGTTGTAAAAGAGTGCTCCTTGGAATCCTTTTTCTTGATCGTTGTATTCAATTCCCGCATTGATCAAATAAGGAGATTGACCTTGAAGTGGTCTCGAAGTTCCCAATGTTTGTCCTTCTCTCAAGCCTAGCTTTCTCAATTTCAATTCATCCTCACTGTATTTTTCATCGGAAATAATATAGGAACCATTGAGGTTTAGTTTCCAGTGGTCCAGTGTGGAAAACCAAGTGCTCAGGTCTTTTCTCAATTCGAGTTCCAACCCAAAAACATTTGCCGTTTCTAAATTCAATGGTTTGTAGTTTGAAAAAGAGGCCGCCACAAAACCAATTTCTATGGGGTCGGTAAGATTTTTATAAAAGGCACTGATGGCAAACAATTGTGCATTTTCACCAAAAGCCTCATAGCGAATGTCAAAGTTGTCGATATAGGTGGGGCGAATATCGATGTTTCCAATGAAAAACAAATTGGATAGTGGGTCATATATCTCGGCAATGGATGCCTCCTTAAAACTGGGTCGAGCCGTAGTGAGTGAATAGGCCAATCTCAGGTTTTTGTTTTCCTTTAAATTGTAAATAAAGTTGATCGAAGGAAACAAGTTGTTCTTACTGATAATGTTCTCATTGTTGTAAGCTTGACCCAACTGACTATTTTCACCGGTGTAGAATACCTGATAATTCTCAAATCTTAAACCAATGATGGATTTTAACTTTTCTGAGAAATTAAATTCGTTTGAAACATAGGCTGCAAGGTTTTGTTGTTTGGCATTGAAAATATTGGCATCCTGACGAATTGTAGTCTGGGGGTTGATATAGGTTCCCTTGTCGTTGTTGGGTCCAATAAGATTGTTGGGGTTAAAAAGCTGGTTGGGATCTCCACCATAGTTATCCCAATCGCTTTTGGAAGTATAATTTGAACTCACAGAGTACTGGGCAATCGAAAAATCTCTTTCTTTCAAGGTTCCGTATATCCCAAACTTTAGGACGGCGTCCGAGCCAAGGAATTCAAATCTTTTGGTGAAATCGACTTTGGCAACCAAGTTGTTTTCGTCCAATGTCCTCCAAATTCTTTTAGGTTCTGTATTTTCTTGGAAACTGAAAATTCCCTCCTCGTCCTGAAAAGTGGTATTTCTTACATCTTTGTCATGAACCTTGGCAAGGGTTCCGGAAAGCGTCCATTCTAATTTTAAGTTGGATTCATCAAAATTATGCAGCCCCGAAAACATACCACTGGATATACTTCTTTCATTGTATTCGAGATTGTACTTGTTGAAGTCGATAAAGTCAGAGAAACGCGTCAGTTGTCTAAAACTTCCTGAAGTACTTTCACCATTTTGAATGTGCAATCCATTGAATTTGTATTTTGAAGAGTTGGTCTTGTAGGTCAAGCCAAAAAGACCACTGGAAATGATATTATGCCCCCCGATTGTTCCGGACTGAATCCGGTTTTCCTCAAAAGCAAATACGCTTTTTTCAGGGCTAAAATTGTAAAGATTATCTTGGGTGTTTTCATAAACGGTCTGTTCATTTTTGTAGGATACAGATGCCAATACCCCTAAAGCATGACCGTTTTCAAAATTAAACTGGTTCCCATAAGAGATTCCAAAACCAAAATTCATCCCGCTATTCGATACTTTTGGAGCCATTTGAGGATCAAATTGATTGCTGACTCGATTGACAACGTTAAGGGTTGATTCGGAGGGGTTTAATCGGGGGTCAAATGCATTACCCAAAAAACTATTGGCAATTTTATTCTTCCTTGAACCATCATCAAAACCTAAAAAATCTGTACTTCCTCCTGCGTAGGTCAGATAGTTGTCATTGAAATGCATATCCGGATTGTATCCCATACTCAAGGAAACAGAAAACTCTTCTTTACTTGGAAAATCTTTGGTGATAATGTCTACAACTCCACCCGTAAAATCCGCGGGCAAATCGGCCCTTGCAGATTTGATGACCAAGACATTGGAGAGCATATTGGTTGGAAACAGGTCCATCTGAATGGTGTTTCGGTCAGGGTCTAAACCAGGTATATCTACGCCGTTTAGGATGGACTTAGAATAACGGTCTCCCAAACCACGAACATAGACATATTTTCCCCCTTGAACCGATACACCCGGCACACTTTTTACGGCTCCGGCAATATCACTGGCCCCAATTTTTTTGAATGCCTGAGCAGAAATTCCATCCAGTAAACTGGCAGATTTTCTCTGTATCTCTAATACAGATGCCTCTGTATTCCGACTGGCTTCCACTGTCACTATTACTTCCTCCAGCCCTTGGGCAGCTGAGTTTAAAACCACATCGGTGATCGTATATTCATTTCCCCTCACTTGGATTTCAGTAATAATTTTGGTTTCATATCCTACAAAGGAGAACTGAAGAGTATAGGTTCCCTGCTCCAATTCAAAAGAATATTTTCCGTCAAAATCTGAAGTAACTCCCTCTCCGGTTTCTTTGAGAAGAATATTCGCAAAAGGAAGAGGTTCGTTGAAATCTCCGTCGATTACTGTCCCAGTAATTCCAATTTGACCCAACACAAAAAATGATGTAAAAAATGAAAGAATTGAGGTTATAAAAAATTTGATGTTCATTCAGAAAATTTAATTTGTTTAAAATATCAAAAAAACAAGTGTTCGGGATCGGCCCCAAACACTTGTTATAAAAAAATTATTTACAGTTAGTACTTTCTATCTCGCATAAAATGTCCACGAAAAAATTGATGTATCTACTCCATTTCCGTCTTTTTGTTCTGTGACGATTTCAGCGAAAGAAGAAGCATCAGCTTCGAAAGTACTTTCATCCAATTTATCGTCAAAAATTTTGTCGAGTGTTTCAACATCAGAACAAACTGTACCGTCACTGACCGGATGCATGATGTCGATATTTGTAAAAGTCAGAGTTCCTGCGGTATAGGTGGCGGCATCGGCAGAAGCATCCAACTCTACATCTTTTCCCCCGGCAAAATCTTTAAACAGAATATTTAAAACATCTCCGGTATCTCCTTTTCTAAAGTCAGCCATTTCTCCGTCAACACCCTCAGCATCACAATCATCGGTAGCTCCAATGACCGTAGCGTTTTTAAGTGTAAAGCGACCCGAAGCAGAACCCTCAGGGCCATCGATTTCGAAGCCATGATCGGAGGCAGCAGTCAAAATAACCAGTGCACCGTCAATGGTCCCGGCATAAGCTTGATCAATATCTATGGCATCATCTCCCTGTCCCCAAACAAGAAGGTTGGAGGCATTTACAGTCCCACCGAAAAATTCAATTCCATCATCTACATTTCCAACTACTTCGATGTGGTTAATTTTTGTTCCGGATCCAACTCCACCTAGGGTAAGTCCGTTGATTTCATTTCCTTCTCCAATCTCGGCTCCACCATGTCGGATAGAAAGGTATTGAACTGAACCTGAATTATCGGCAGCATCAGAACCACCATAAAGACCGTTGGTGTCTGAAGTAGGAATCCCTTCAATTTGAAGCTCCGTTACATCACCAGAAAAAGAACAAGGAGCATTACCCAATATGAGTATACCGCCCCAAAGACCTCTGGTATCAACATTCAAAGCCGGACCACTGGAAGGATAGGTTCCCCCAACTTCAATATTATCAGAAACGGAAGTCATAATAATAGGAGCGTCAGCTGTTCCATCGGCAATTATGGTAGCTCCCCTGGCAATAATCAAAGTGGAAGCATCAGCTCCGGTACCGGAGGCGGCTTTGATGATTGTTCCGGCAGGTATGGTTAATGTAGCTCCACTTTCTACAGAAACTCTACCTTTCAAAAGCCAAATCTTGGAGGCGTCTAAAGTTTTATCAGAGGTTATGTTACCCTCTAATGTAGAATCTGCATAGGGATCTACTTCAACGGTTTCTGTTTCAGTTACCTTTTCGGTTACCGTTACATACTCAATGATAGGATCCTCTTCGGAACACGAAAGAAAAATTGTCAAAAAAGCAAATAAACTAATGGATTTAAA
>JAAZUX010000002.1 GCA_018623955.1 Flavobacteriaceae bacterium
ATATTGTAAAATTTTTCATCATAATTTAAATTTAGAATGAATTTATATTTTTCAGATCTAACTGATCGAATTGGATATGATTCAGATCCATTAATTATACCTCTTGTTGTTTGCACACCATAAGTATAATCCCTATGATAGTTATCCTCTCCTAACATTACATCTAAAAAGCTTTTACCATCAAAGCCAGTGAGACCTTTCGAATCTGAAATACCTACATTAATTTTTGATGGGTCTTCTCCTACTGCGTCAATTAGTGTTGGAATAATGTCCACATATTGAGTAATCGCACTAGTTCTGGTTTTTGGTTTAATTTTTCCAGGCCATTTTACAATAAAAGCAGTTTTTAGACCGAGATCATAACATGTCCATTTTCCAAAAGGATAAAAATACCCTTGCTCACTTGTAAAAATTGAGATGGTATTCTGATTTTTTTTTGAGTCATTAATTATTTTAAGAGTTTTACCTAAAAGACTATCCATGTATGTAATTTCACTATAATAGCTACTTAATCCTTTTCTTGTAATATCCGAATCAACCATATACTCTGGCACTTCTAAAGTTTGAGGTGGGTATAATTCAAATTCTCCACGATTCCATGGTGTGTGGGGCTGATTTTGTGCAACAATTAAAAAAAATGGTTTATTTCCGTTTATTACAGGTTTAATTTTATTTAAATCAATATCAGAACCGTTAAATCCAGTATCATGCTGAACTCCCCCTAAATAATTTATTGGAAATGAATCCTTTGGACCATAATGCTTTTTACCTATTAGAGCAACTTCATATCCAAGATTTTTAAAATGGTGAGCAAAACTCTTTACACCATCAAAAACATAAGAATGATTAGGAAAAGCTCCACTTCGTACAGGATATAAGCCAGTCATAAGTTGTTGTCGAGATGGAGCACACATTGCTGTTGAGGTAAACATATTATCAAAACTTATTCCCTCATTAGCTAATTTTTCAATATTTGGTGTTTTGACAATTTTATTGCCATATGGTTGACAATCATTCCAATTCATATCATCTCCCAGAAAAATCAAAATATTTGGAAGTTGATTTTTTTGATAAATAGGTTTACAAGAAAAAAAAATATAGAAAATGGGAATAATAAAGAATGGTTTCATCTTGTTGTAATATTATATTTATGTATTGATTATACGACTAAATATAATTTGACCCTATGAAATTTATGATTTATTTTTTTGTCTTTTAGAATATTTTAAGGAACTAACTGCCCAAAATCGATAAGTATTTAAAATAATTTATTAAATAATTAGTTAGGTTTCTTTTAGAGTAAAAACCTATTTTGGATTAAATAATCCGCTTATTTTAATTTAGACATTATGGTTTTTTTAAATCTTATTTTTAATAATTTAGATAATACAGAATTAGATTTATAAGACTAATTGAAAATCATCGGATAATGAATCGAAAATCATTTATAAAAAATACGGCAATGTTGGGATCGGCTGGTATGTTTCTCCCCAGTCTCAAAAGCTATGCACTTTCAAAATCAACCCAAGACATTTCATCCAATGACCAAATCAATATTGGAAGTATCGGTATAAACGGTATGGGCTGGGCAAACACATTAAAAGCCATTGAAGTTCCCGGAGTAAACCTTGTGGCGGTCTGTGATGTAGATCAAAATGTAATCCAAAAAAAATTAAACCACAAAGCTGTTGCACCCATAAAAGATAAAATTAAGGTTTACAGTGACTACCGAAAGATGTTGGAGCAAAAAGACATTGATGTAGTCTATATCGGCACCCCCGACCATTGGCACGCCTTGATGATGATCGATGCAGCAGCAGCGGGAAAACACGTATATGTTGAAAAACCCATCGGGAACTCCATAGCAGAATGTAAAGCAATGGTCGCTGCCCAAAAAAAATACGGAAGTATCATTCAGGTAGGTCAATGGCAAAGAAGCACCACTCATTTTCAGGAGGCCATGGCATTTGTACACAGTGGTAAGCTGGGTCCAATCAGAACCGTTAAAGTAGGTTGTTATCAGGGATGGATGCGCCCTCAACCCAAAGTAGTCAACAGTGAACCCCCAAAAGGTGTGGACTATGACGCTTGGTTAGGGCCTGCTCCCAAAAAACCTTTTAATGCCAGTAGATTTCATTTCCATTTCAGATGGTTTTGGGATTATGCCGGAGGATTAATGACCGATTGGGGGGTGCATCTGCTGGATTATGCGCTGATCGGTATGAAAGCTAGCGTTCCCAAAACCATAGTGGGTTTGGGAGGAAAATTTGCTTATCCTGATTTGAGTCAGGAAACTCCCGATACCCTAACAACACTCTACGAATTCGACCAGTTCAACTTGGTATGGGACTCTGCAATGGCCATTGACAATGGCCCCTATTGGAGAGATCATTGCATTGCTTTTGTTGGAAACAATGCAACACTGGTTCTGGACAGAAGCGGATGGGAAGTCATTGAGGAAAAAAGAAGTAAAAACAAGGTGTTGATCCCCTTACAAAAGAGATCAAACAATGGCCACCAAGAACATCAGATCAATTTCATCCAAGCCATTAGAGAAAATAAACCAGAAATGTTAAATTGTAATGTAGAGGATGCTGCACATGTTGCTGTAGTAGCTCAAATGGGAAACATCTCGTTCAGAGCCAATCAGAAATTAAGTTGGTTGGCCGAAAAAAATCAATTCGACGATCCAAAAATAAATAATGCTTACCTTGCTGAAGAATATTTCAACGGCTATCAACTGCCCAAATTTGACTTATCTTCTCAATGAAAAAAATATTATCCACAGCACCCGGTAGGGTATGTCTGTTTGGAGACCATCAGGACTATCTCGAACTTCCGGTTATTGCATGTGCCATCGATCGCATGATGCAAATCGATGCCGAAGAAAACGGAAAAGATCACTTTGAGATTAACATGCCTGATATTAATCAAAAAAGGATCATTCCACTCCAAGAAGACTTTAACGAAATTAAACGAGGTGATTTTTTGAAAATTGCACTTAAAGTTCTACAAAAAAAAAATATTATTCCAAATAGAGGTTATCATTTGACCATAAAAAGTAAAATTCCGATCAATGCAGGCTTATCAAGCTCTTCGGCATTGACCATTGCATGGATTCAGTTTCTTGTTGCTGCTTTTTCGGATCGATCGTTTTCTCCGAAAGAACTGGCACTTCTTGCCTATGAGACCGAAGTTATCGAACCCGGGTCTTCCGGAGGAAAAATGGATCAATTTACCATTGCCATTGGCGATACTATTTTCCTGGATACTCATACAGATCATGTACAGAAATTTAATGATTTAGAACTGGATTTGGTGGTAGGGGTATCCGGTTTGTCGAAAGATACTTTTGGAACGCTATCCCATCTAAAAAGCAATGCATGGAAGGCTATCGATCAAGTCAAGGCCCAAATCCCAGAATTTGATATTGCCTCGACAACAGTTAATGAGCTCAATAAAAATCTGACATTGGTCGAAACTTCACTTAAACCGTTTTTCTATGCAGCAGTTTGTAATCATGATATTACCCTAAGGGCATTGAAAACATTTAAACAAGAGCAGTTTAATACACAACTGTTGGGAGAATTGATGAACGAGCACCACCACCTGCTCAAATCCTACCTCAAAATCACTCCTCCTTTGATGGATAAAATGATTGATGCAGCCAATGACTCAGGTGCTTTGGGCAGTAAAATTGTTGGTTCGGGTGGAGGCGGTTGTATAGTTGCCATTGTCCAAGATCAAAACCAAAAACAAATCATTGAAGCCATCAAAGCCACAGGGGCCGAAGATGCTTTCGCCGTAAACATTACAAAAGGAGCTACCCTAAAATAAACCGTCATGACCGAAAACATAATCATTTTAGCAGGAGGAGCTTCCTCTCGAATGAAAAAATCTGTGGATCAAAATCTATCTCCCGAAAAGGTTGCCCAAGCCAACCAACTCAGTAAAGGCCTCATTGAATTGGGGGGAAAACCTTTTTTGAGCTATTTACTGGATAACATTTTACAAGCAGGATTCAAAAATGTATACATCATCACCGGAGAGAATTCCCAAATGTTTCGTCGGGCTTTTGAAAACAATCCCGACTTTGTGGATCTTAACATTCAATTTGCTACCCAATACATTCCAGATGGACGCGAGAAACCGTATGGAACTGCAGATGCTTTGTACCAGTGTTTAGAGCAATATCCCAATCTGAAAGAAGATACATTTTGTGTCTGCAACAGCGATAATCTGTACTCATTGAACGCCTTAAAAAATTTTAAAAATACCAATTTACACCAAGCAATTTTGGCCTATGATATCGACCACCTAAAATATCCTAAAGAGAGAATCGCACGTTTTGCAGTGATGAAGTTTGATGATGATTACAATCTGACAACCATAGTCGAAAAGCCAGAACCCGATAAAATAGTTGATTATACCGATGCACATCGGAAAATCAGGGTGAGCATGAATATCTTTTTGCTCGATGGAAAATCATTTTTCAAATACCTTGAAAGTTGCCCCGCTCATCCCGTCAGAGACGAAAAAGAATTACCCACCGCTTTGATGAATATGATTGAGGACAACATCAAGGTTATGGGAATTCCCATTGCCGAACATGTTCCAGATTTAACCTCCAAAAATGACATTGCCATATTGGAAAACTATTTAAGCGGCAGCTAAATTACTTTCCGAAGATTCGGTAGAAATTATTAATTATTGATTTTTTCTCGGTTAGAATGCCTCCAATGCAAGATTTAATTTAATAATTTATCAACTTCTTATTTTTGCGACATTAATGAACAATTGTTCTTAATCCCATTGAGCGAGTTAATACTTTTGATCAAATTATTGTCACACTTTGAAATCGATATTCACTAACTATGCTCAAGCGCCCAATACCTGGGATGAAATGTTCGAAAAAGAAGACTGCTTGAGATCTGTTTATGACGAGTTTGGTAGTTACCTGACCAAAGCATCTGTCGAAGAACTCAATCAGATGCAGGAGTTTTCACGTCAGTTCTTTATGAACCAAGGGGTAACATTTACCGTTTACAACAACAAAAAAGGTGTAGAAAGAATTTTCCCCTTCGACATCATCCCGAGAATCATCGCTTTTAAAGAATGGAATACCATAGAACGTGCCATCATTCAAAGGATAAAAGCACTCAACTTTTTTTTAAAGGACATCTACAATGAGCAGTTCATCATAAAAGATAAAATCATTCCTCCGGACTTGATCGTTTCCAACCCAAATTTTTTGAGAGAAATGAGGAATTTACAAGTACCACAAGACATTTACACCCACATATCGGGTGTTGATTTAATCCGTAACAAAGACGGTAAGTTTTATGTTCTTGAGGATAACTTAAGAACCCCTTCGGGGGTAAGCTATATGCTTGAAAATAGGGAAATCACCAGAAGGCTCTACCCCCATATGCTCCCCAAACAAAATGTACTTCAGGTCAACAATTATCCCCAAATACTGTACGATCAATTAAAAACATTATCGCCAAAAACCAATCCTGAAATTGTGTTACTAACTCCCGGTCTTTACAATTCGGCCTATTATGAACACACATCTTTGGCGCGTTTGATGGGTGTTGAGTTGGTAGAAGGCAGTGATTTGGTGATAGACAATCATCATGTTTACATGAAAACAGCCGGAGGACTCAAAAAAGTAGACATCATCTACAGACGCATTGACGATGATTATTTGGACCCTCTAAACTTTAAATCTGAAAGTGTCTTGGGCTTGGCTGGAATCATGGATTCTTATCGCAAAGGAAATGTGGTTATTATCAATGCTCCCGGAACCGGAATAGCTGATGACAAGGCCATTTACATTTATGTACCCGATATGATTCGATATTATTTGAATGAGGAACCCATTCTGGAAAACATTAAAACCTATCAATTGGCTAAACCCGATGAAAAGGCCTATGTCTTAAAAAATATTGATCAAATGGTGGTCAAAAAAACAGATGGTAGTGGAGGATATGGAATGCTGATGGGCAAAACAGCATCTGAAAAAGAAATAAAGGACTATGTGGCTAAAATTGAAAAAAAGCCCGAAAATTTTATAGCTCAACCCACACTGAGTCTTTCTACAGCCCCCTGTATTATAGACAATGAGCTGACGCCAAGATGTGTGGATTTAAGACCTTTTGCCGTTTATGGAGCAACCGGGATCAAAGTTTGTCCCGGTGGATTATCGAGAGTAGCACTAAGAAAAGGCTCTTTGGTGGTCAATAGTTCTCAAGGTGGGGGGAGTAAAGACACATGGGTTATCAAAAACAGTTGAGCATGTTGAGTAGGGTTGCAAATAATTTATTTTGGATGGACCGTTACATGGAACGGAGCTATGGTTTGCTGAACCTCATCAGAACCAATTACAACTCAACCATTGATTCGGGAGATTATTCCTCATGGAATGGCATATTGAATACCTATATGGGAATCGATGAGGAAAAACATTACGAAAATTATTCAGACTCCATTTCGATCATTGATTTAATGCTTTTTGATCTCAACAACCCCAACACCTTGATCAATATGGTGATCAGAGCCAGGGAAAATGCCAGAAGTGTACAAGAACACATTTCTAGAGAATTGTGGCTTTCAGTCAACAAATACTACCTGCACATCAGCGATGAAAACATCTCAAAAAAATATCGAAAAAGTGACCCCATCGACTTTGTCAATGATCTGCTGCAGTACAATCACATTTACTATAGCAGTGCCGACATTACGCAGGAAAGAGGAAACGCCTACTGTTTTATGAACCTTGGTAAATACATTGAAAGAGTCGTTCAAAGTATAGATTTTCTCAGTGTCAGAATCATCAGTCTCAATGATGACAATCACAATTTGACAGAAAGCTTCTTTTGGAAAAATTTATTGACCTCAATTGGAGGATATCAACTGTACATCAAAACTTATAAATCTATTTTTAATGTAGAGAACATCATTGAAATGATTTCAATTAATGAGCATTTTCCACGCTCTATAAAGTACAGTATTAAAAAATTAAACATTCACATTGAGCGATTGAACCGATTTAATCAATTAAACGATACAGCATTACTGTTCAATATAGGAAAACTAAAAAACACACTTGACTATACCACCATGGACGCCATAAAAAAAATGGGACTTCATCAATTTTTGGAAAACATCAAATACGATCTAAACGAAATCTCCATCAGCATTAATAAATTGTATTTCTCAGAATCTTATTGAATCCAAGATGAAATTTTATTTACACCATACTACCCAATACAGCTATTTTAACCCGGTCATCGAAAGCGCCAATAAGATTCTACTCTATCCATTCAACGATATGAATCAACAGTTGGTAAACCACAAGCTGACCATCTCCGGAAATCCAAATGTATTTACCTATTTGGACGATTATAACAATCGGGTGGGGTTTTTCACCTACGTACCGCCGCACAAGAAGTTGTTAATCAGCTCTGAAGCAGAAATAATCTCAAAAAAAATAGTTCTACCGGAGGAAAAAACAAATACCAAAGATCAGTGGAAAGCCATTGAAGAAATTGGAAAAACCATTGACTACCTTCCTTTTTTAAGCATTGAAAAAATAGAGGCTTTTGAGCAGTTGAACGATCTATTGAATGAAATTATTGATAAAAAACATTCCCCACTCGAAAATGTAAAAAGCTTATGTGATTACATCAACAAAAGCTTCAACTATCAAAAGGGAGTAACCAATGTTTTTACCACCATTGACGAAGTATGGAAATTAAAATCCGGAGTATGTCAGGACTTTACCAACATATTGATACAACTCTGTAGAATGGTAAAAATTCCGACAAGATATGTGAGTGGTTATGTTTTTGCAGACGAGGGATTACGCGGTGCCGGCGCTACTCATGCTTGGGTCGAAATATTCATTCCCACTTATGGGTGGTTGGGACTTGATCCCACCAACAACTGTATTGCCGATCAATTTCATATCCGCTTGGCTGTAGGAAGAAATTATAATGATTGTGCTCCTGTAAAAGGTGTTTTTAAGGGAAATGAAACCCAGTTAATGGATGTAAAGGTTCACTTGGATACCAAAAGAAAAACCAAGAATTTGGAATTGTTAACCCACGACTCAGTAGCCGTAGAAACCCATCAAAGCAGCACCCAAAATAGCTATAGAAGGAACTTGGAAATGATTCAACAACAGCAACAACAACAGTAGCTCCTTTATTACTTTAGTGGTTCTTTAATAATTTATAATTTTAAAGTCAAATCATTTCAAGCTATATTTGTTTGAATAACGTTTATTTCAGACATTAAATAATACTACAATGGCCAACCACTTATCCTTAAGATCGGGAAATCCGGTACTTACCAAAACCACTTTTTCAAACACTTCAGTAATTTCAGAAACCATGACAATCAATGGAACGGTCAACAAAACTGCTATTAGTTTACTGTTGTTGATAGGCACAGGCTATCTGACCTTTAACACAATCAATCCCGGCATATTGGTCGCCTGTGGTATTGGAGGTTTTATTGTAGCCATAGTCACTGTTTTCAAAAAGGAATGGGCACCCATAACGGTTCCCCTATATGCCATATTGGAAGGTGCTTTATTGGGTGGAATATCGTTTATGTACAACAGTCTTTATGACGGTATCGTAACCGATGCGATTTTTCTTACCGTAGGTATCCTACTATCACTACTGGTTGCCTATCGTTCGGGTTATATCAAGCCTACTGAAAATTTTAAATTAGGGATTTTTGCCGCCACAGGAGGCATTGCCATCGTCTATTTGGTCAATTTTGTAATGGGGTTTTTTGGATCGAGTATGGGAATCATGCAAATCAACAACGCTTCTCCCATGAGTATAGGTTTCAGTGTGGTTGTAGTGATCATTGCTGCGCTCAATCTAGTTTTAGACTTTGACTTTATCGAAGAGGGCGCTGAAAAAGGAGCTCCCAAATACATGGAATGGTATGGTGCTTTTGGCCTTTTAGTTACGCTGATCTGGCTCTACCTTGAGATCCTAAGACTCTTGGCCAAACTCAATTCCAGAAGATAGTTTTCTAATTTTACAGGCCCTGATTTTAAATTGTTTCCCTGCTTGCTGAAAAATTCACTGAGTAACAATTTCTTGTTTTAAACTTATAGATCATTTATCCATTAGCATGAAAAACTATCTAACACTGCTCTACTTATCGGTCATTACGATTATTCTATCCTGTGATTCAGATCAATCACTACAATTTTTAACGACCCCCAAAATTGTAGAAAATCCCAACAACGACGCTCCCCTAACCGCCTACATCAATTTCAAATCCAATCATCCTGTAGATTCTGTAATCGTAAAAATCAATGATGGGGAAAGAGAAACAATACTTAAGTATCACCAGAGGGATAAAACAAAATACGGGTACTTGTTGAAGTATATGAAACCTCAAAAAAAGCACAGTATCTCTCTTCATCTCAAGGACAAATCGGGAAAAGTTTTTAATGTCGACCAAAAATCATCATTTACCACACCGGCACTTCCTCAAAAGGATTTTCTTTTCCCAAAAATTGTAATTACCAAAAACCAAAAGACTGAGAAAGAAGAATTGACCCTTATCAATCCCAGAAGAAGAGGCAGTATGGTGCGAGAGGAAGGAAACACCTTCAACCAAAACTATGGATTGCTCACAATCATTAACCAAAAAGGAGAGGTATTGTGGTATTATCAAAATGACTCAAGGATCAGCGATTTCGATCTTTTACCCAATGGAAATATCTCCTATGTAACCCAAGACAATAAAATAATCGAAATAGATTTTGCGGGAAACATCGTCAAACAATGGTATGCAGCCCAAAGACCAAAGGGAAAAGATAAAGATGCCATCCCGGTCAACACGCCCACCTTTCATCATGACACAGCCCTGTTACCCAACGGAAACAGATTGGTGTTGAGTACCCAGGCCAGAGAAATTAATAATTACTACAGCAGTGAAATTGACCCGGGAGCCCCCCGAAAAAAACAAAATGTGATGGGTGATGTTGTAGTAGAATTTAATCCCAAAGGGGGAATTGTCCATCAATGGAATAGTTTCGATCATTTGCCTGTAATGAGAATTGGTTACGAAACCTTTAGCAATTTTTGGATCAGGAGGGGATTTCCCAATACCATTGATTGGACCCATGCCAATGCAGTGGTTCCCATCAAAGGGCAAGATGCTTATTTAGTCAACTTTCGTTATCAAAGCGCTGTGATCAAAGTCAACAAAAAAACTGGAGATATCGAATGGATTTTTGCCGAAAATACGGGATGGGGAGAGAATCTGAAAGACAAAATACTTTCATTACCAAAAACGGGACTGAACTGGCATCAACATTCCCCCAGATATACCCAATCGGGTAACTTGTTGTTCTTTAACAATAACAATTTTCAATCCAGGCCTTTTGAAAAAACAAAGGAGATCGTTGAAAGCCCCAGTTATGTGGTTGAATATAAAATTGATGAAATCAACAAAAAAGCAACCAAATTATGGAGCACTGAGAACGATGGTGAGGAAAAGGTTTACAGCATTGCCATGGGCAGGGTCAGTGAACTCAAAAACAGTGGAAACATATTGGCGTGTTATGGTGCACTCCTAAGTCCGGAGTACTTTGATGAAATGACCTGGTGGAACAGAATCAAATACCCTCAATGGACCATGGTAAGAGAATACACCAAAACCAAAATCCCAAAAGTAGTTTGGGAATTAAAATTGCTCCCACTGACAGTCGACAGTAAAATTGGTTGGACCCTTTTTGGTGCCGAAAGAATAGAATAAAAAATCAACATTAGGGTTTAAAAAAATCATCTTCCTCAATAACCATAAAGTTCCCTTCCATGGATGCATCGTAGAAGAAGGTAAAGGTGTGACGTTCTCCGTAATTGATGACGGTTTTTTGAAGGTCTTCAAAGTAAAACTCCTTTGATTTGTACTGCAAATAAACTCTGGAAATGGGTAATCCGGTAAACAAATACTCCTCATTGTTACGGATGTAAACGTGGTTCAGGTATTTTTTGTACTGATCTCGAACGCAAACAATGATATCGTGATCTACAGTATTTTTAACTAACAAAAAAGTATTGGATACGGGAGCGACAACATCCGGAGGAAAACGATCCGCAAAGGTCTTGTCCCCGGTTTTACCTCTTTGTGAATGAATGCTCAGGGGTAGGGCGAGTAAAAATGCCAAAAATGTATATTTCAAAAGAAGATCCATCCTTAAAAAATTACACCTTTAAATTTAATGATTTATATGGAATTGTGAAGATCCTTGAGCAAAAAATTTATAAACTATTGGGGCTTCAAAAAGCTGACGATTTGATCAATCACACTGTCGTCCCTCAAAATCCTCCGGTGCCCAAGTCCCTTGGTAACAATCAGTTTACCTTTCTTGAGGTTTTTTTCAATATTGATGGCATTGTACAGCTCTACTTCCCTGTCATTTTCATCATGGATTATCATGCACTTGGCATTAATGGATTGGGCTGAGATTGAACTTGAAAAGGCTGAAATATTTTTGTTTATTTTTCGAAAAAAGTGATCCAACATCAACTTTCGAGATTTTTCCCCCAACCCTATCAAATCATAATATTTTTCAAATAGATCAATTGACTGATCAAAAGGACTGATCAATATTAGTTTTTTGATTTCAGGACGGTCAGCACATACATAAATACTTGAAAATCCACCCCCGGAGTGCCCCAAAATTGCTTCAAAAGGACCCCATCGGCTCAGCAATGAATCCAGGGTAAGAATAAACTCCGGAAGATTGGTGGTCAATCCGCGAGATTTGCCGTGAGCAGGAGCATCAAAAGCATAAATGTCATAATCCAATCGCATAAGTGCTTCAATGATTTTATAAAAATTGGTGGCTCTTCCACTCCACCCATGCATCAGCATGATCTTGGGACCCTTTCCTTCCCAATGATAACAAAAAACACTTTTACCAAGCTTTTTGATATTGACTGATGATTTTTGAGCCTGAGACAATACAGGGATTTCTCGCTCCAGTAATTTGTACCTAAAGGGTCTGGCAAAGAAAAAAGCCGCCAAACGCATCCCAAGGTAGGGATGCAGAAATTCTAAGATCCTCAATGAATATATAAAAGCTGAGGGAAGAACAATTCCCTGGTTGTCATTTCTCGGTTTGTCCATTGAATCAATACTCCTTTTTAAAACTTCGCATACTAAATCCCATTGGTAAATTTAAGAATCATAATGATTTTTGATCGGATTAATTTAAAAGGTTTTTTGAGTGGATCATTAAGTTGTCAATCATTAATTAAAACCCTCATAATTATAGGTTTACAGAAAAAAATCATACATTCACATTAATATTAACTGATATTATTTTTATGAAAACCTTAAAAATTTCAATACTCGTTCTAGTCACCACACTTCTCTTTTCATGCCAACCGGCAGTGGAATCAGCACCGGAAATTGATTTAACCACATATAATCTCAATTTAGCTACCGCCCAAAAACTCTTCGCCAGTTTTTCGACCGAAGATATCGAAAGTCAAAAACCACTATTGTGTCCTGGCATCACTCATTATTCTCCCTTTTATGGAAGTGAACCCTCTAAAATGGAAGGATTTTTGGCTTCCAGTAAAGCATGGATGGACAACTTTGATGAAATAACTTATAACGATCCAAAATGGTTCCCCGGAACAGATGAGTCAGGAAAGCCCGATGGTTCTGTGATGACCATGGGAAAATGGACGGCCAAAAATACTGCTACAGGCAATGTGATCAGCATCAATGCCTTTCACACTTTTGAATTCAATCAAAAAAATCAAATTCATGAAACAAGAGACTTTTTTGATGCCTCCGGTGTAATGGCAGCTGCGATGAAAACTGAATAATCAATTCATCAACCGATAAAACAAAGCCCTTCTCTACAGAAGGGTTTTTTTAGCGCCTCAATCCAGTTTGATATATTTGATCTACAAAGCTTTTTTATGAAAAAAAGAATCCTAACACTGTCAATTATTTCTACGGTTGTAATGGGCCTAACTTTGGTTACGACCATGGATCAACAACCTAAACCAATCAAAACCAATTCATCAAAGTCAAAAACAAACTTTGAAAAAGACAAACCCAATATTCTTTTCATCGCGGTAGACGACATGAACGATTGGGTAGGCTATCTGAATGGACATGAAGGAATGAAAATCCATACCCCCAACATAGACAAACTGGCGCGTAACTCCATGGTTTTTACCAACGCTCATACCCCCTCTCCTGCTTGTGCACCTGCACGTGCAGCCATTTTATCTGGAGTACATCATGCCCGTTCCGGCATTCAAAACACCCACTGGGGCGACGGCCCCAAATGGAGAAAATTCCCCCAACTGAAAAACGTAGAAACCCTCGAACAATTTTTTAAATACAGAGGCTATAAGACCCTTGGAGCCGGTAAAATATACCACAGTCAGGCCCCTCCCTGGACACCTACCAGTCAGGTAGAACCCGAAAACTGGGATTTCTATTATCCCAGCCCCTACATCTCCCACCCCTATCAGATTCGTGCGCCCGAAGAGGTAATCTATCCAAAGGAAGTAGACAACAAAAGCCGACCGGGTGAACATGACGGAAGCGGCAAAAGCAGTTGGTGGACTTGGGGTCCCCTGGCTGTTGAAGATCAAAAAATGGCCGACTATCACATAGTCGATTGGGCCAACCATCAACTCAAGGCAGATCACAAAAAACCTTTTTTTCTCGCCGTAGGTACATGGAAACCACATGACCCCTGGGAAATCCCTCAAAAGTACTTCGATCTATATCCATTACAAGACATCGTTCTCCCGCTTCATAAAGACAATGACCTCAAGGATGCCTTTAATCACGGCAGACGTTGGATTCAAGAATGGGTGGTAAAAAACAAGCAGTGGAAAAAAGTGGTACAATCCTATGCAGCAGCCATCACCTTCTCCGATGCAATGATTGGCAGGTTGTTGGATCAACTAAAAGAATCAAAATATGCTGACAATACAATCATTGTACTGTGGTCGGATCATGGGATGCATATGGGAGAAAAGGAAAACATTGAAAAATTTACACTTTGGGAACGATCCACCCGTGTACCACTCATCATATCCTATCCCGGTGTCATACCGGCTCAGACAAGCTGTGACCAACCTGTGAGTTTGATGGACATTTACCCTACCCTGGTGGAACTGACCGGTTTTGAAAAGCCTAGCCATTTGGATGGCCAGAGTTTGGTTCCTCAAATCAAAAATCCAAATGCCTCAAAGACGCCTGTCATCAGTAGCTATCAGTTTACCTGGACAGATAAGCCTTTTGCAGGTCATGCCGTAAGGAGCAAAAACTATCGATATATCTATTACCCCGACATCGGTCTTGAGGAGTTGTACGACCATCAAACTGACCCCAATGAATGGCACAATATTGCCTATAAAAAAGAACATGAAAAAATCATTAAAAGCCACAGAAAAGTACTTTTGGAGATGCTACCCGAACTCAAATGGAAATCGGAAACTCCAAAGGGTTATCACATCGACTCCAACGGGAATGTAAGTTTTTTGAATTATACGGAATTGGTCCAAAAATAATTAGGGGGGGGGCGACTTTCAAATGGTTTTTAACACCTATTGATGTATCTTCCGATCCTATGCCCACTTGGAAAGAAGGAACATAATTTTTAAATTTATAACACGAATTATAATTAACCGATAAAAAAATTAATGTAAGTAGATCATGAAGCGGAGCTTGGGAATTGCAATTACTTTCACTGTTTTATTATTTGGGCTGCTTCTGATTCCTCTTGATGGTAATACAGACAACACTTTTTTGTTTTTCCTTGGAAGGTTTCACCCCATCATTCTCCACCTACCCATTGGTGCATTGATGGTTCTACTTTTGATGGAAATCATCAACAAGTTTCGCCCCGAACTGAATTTAGATGCTGCTTGTAAAATTTTACTTTGGTTTTCGGTATTCAGTATCATACCCACCATCACATTGGGTTTTCTTTTGGCCTCAAGTGGAAGTTATGATGACGAATTGTTGAACTTTCACAAGTGGCTCGGTTGGTTTACTGCTTTGATTTGTGTTTGGCTGGTGGTGTTTCGTCAAAAAAAATCGACCCCGTCCGACGGGCAGTCTCGTTTTTACTATTTCTTTTTGTCCATCAATGTAGCACTGTTATCCTTGGCCGGTCATTATGGAGGTTATCTAACTCATGGGGAAGACTATTTGACCAAGTACATGCCTTCGGCCATGAAAAACTTCTTGAACATTGACAAGATAGACCATGAGTATCTGGTCATCAACACTGTGCTTGATTCTACTTCCAAAGAAGCATTACACTATAAAAACAACATCAGACCCATTGTGGAAACCTATTGCTTCGAATGCCATGGGGAGGAGAAACAAAAGGGAGACATGCGACTGGACACATTGCACTGGAACATGATGAATGGACGTGATGCCGAAAGATGGCACTCTGCTCTGAATGTGATCAACTTGGGAGAAATGCCTCCGAAAAAAAAGCCACAATTAAAAGACGAAGAGCGTCGCGAACTGGTCAGTTGGTTGTCAGACAATCTTCAAAAAGCCGCCATAGCCAAACGAAAGGATAATAAAAGTGTAATGCGCAGGTTGACCAAAGCCCAATACACCAACAG
>JAAZUX010000071.1 GCA_018623955.1 Flavobacteriaceae bacterium
AACCTCAAAGGCATTATGAGTGGGGGAGAGGAAGGCCCCATCATTTCGACCATTAATCCCGAGGAAAGCGAAATGCTCAAAAGGATTCACCTGCCCAGAGACGAAAAAAAACACATGCCGCCCAAATCAAAAATCCAATTGTCCAAAGCCGAAATAAAATTGATTGAACAGTGGGTCAGCGTGGGGGCACCAGAAAATAAAACCATCGCAGAACTGAGATTATCCCAGAGTTTTTTCACTTCTTTTTTTCCTAAAGACGAAACAGGGATTTATCCCGATCCGGTATTGGAGCCTCTAGACAAGTCAGTCATTGATTCTCTTAGGGCTATGGGTTTACAAGTTGCCCCGCTTTATAAAACCGCTTCAATGTTAAAAATTTCAGCCATTAATATCCCCGATTTTGACGATCAAAAAGCAGTTGTACTTTTAAAGGCATTGGATCATATTGTAGATTTGGATTTGGGACAAACCCAAGTTACCGATGCTGTTTTTGAGGTGATACAACAATTCAAACATTTGACCGTACTTAAATTAAACCGAACTGCCATCTCGGGGAATGGGATTAATAAACTCATCACTCTTGAGCATTTAAAACAAATCAACATGGTCAACTCCAACTTTGAGGCAGTCCATTTAGAGGAGATGTATTCTTTCCCTGCATTGGAAAAGGTTTACCTATTTGGAACTTCCGCAAACCTATCTGCCGAGGAGATTCCAGACCAATTCCAACCAATTTTTGAAATAGGAAATTACAAATTGGATGAGGATGTTGAAGAAAACCTTTAGTTTTGTACTTTCGTTTGAAAACCAAACTTCAAATGTCGATCAACAGAAGAAATTTTTTAAAAAAAACCTCCCTATCCACAGCTGCCCTAGCTTCTGTGCCATTACTCACAAACTGTGAGTCGGAGGTAAAATCACAAGCGCCTTCCGGAGGACTTTATATGGGAGACCACGCTGCTCCTAAACTCAGCAAGATAAGAGCTGCTTTTATCGGTGTAGGAAGCCGGGGCGGAGGACACCTCAAGTTTTTCGCGGGACTGCCCGGAACTGAGGTGGTAGCCATCAGCGATTTATACGAAGATAATGTCAAAGAAAAACTGGGAATGGTAAACCAACTGACCGAAGCCACCAGCCATTCAAATATCGCAACCTATTGGGGGGATGAAAACCGTTGGAAAACCATGTTGAAGGAGGTAAAGCCTGATGTGGTATTCATTGCGACCAACTGGAACAACCATGCCCCTATGGCCATAGAATGTATGAAACAAGGTGCCCATGCCTTTGTGGAGGTTCCCTTGGCCGTGACCCTCAAAGAACTTTGGGAGATTGTCGATACTTCCGAAAGAACTCAAAAGCACTGTATGATGATGGAGAACGTCAATTACGGCAGGGCCGAATTGATGTACCTCAACATGTGCAGACAAGGGGTAATCGGAGAATTACTTCATGCTGAGGCGGCCTATATCCATGAGCTCAGAGGTCAAATGAATCAGGTGGAGCGCGGTACAGGTTCCTGGCGTACCCACCACTATGCCACCGGAAAAGGGAATCTCTATCCCACACACGGATTGGGGCCCGTGGCCCAATACATGAGCTTGGCGCGCCAAGACGATAATTTCAAAAGTCTTGTGTCTTTTTCTACCCCCGCTTTCGGTAGAAAATTATATGCCGAAAAAAATTACCCTGCGGATCACCAATGGAATCAGTTGGACTACCTTAACGGAGACCTCAACACATCCATCATCAAAACCCATGTGGGCCGCACTGTCATGGTACAATGGGACGAAACCAGTCCAAGACCCTATACCCGTCTCAATCTTGTTCAGGGTACCAAGGGCACCTTAGCCGGCTATCCCACCCGTGTGGCACTGGAAGATGGAGTAGAGGGGGTCACCAAAGACCATCACAGTTGGGTAGAGGGAGAGCAATTGGAAAAAGTATTTGAAAAATACGATCACCCCCTTTATAAAAGGCTCAATCAGCAATCCAAAGACAGTGGACATGGGGGTATGGATGGTATCATGATGTACCGTATTGTAGAGTGTTTACAAAAGGGACTCCCTCTGGATCAAAATGTTTACGAAGGGGCTTTTTGGAGTGCAGTGACCGAACTCAGTGGAAAATCTATAGAACAAGGTGGTGCTCCACAACAATTCCCTGACTTTACACGTGGGAACTGGAAGAACACAAAACCTTTAGGTATAATATCATAAAAACAACATTTTATTCTATGAAAAAAATCATTTTATCTATAGCCCTTCTGAGTATTTGGTCTTGTACCGAAGCTCCCAAAAAAACAAACAGTGAATGGATCACCCTTTTTGACGGCAGTTCATTGGACGGTTGGAGGGCCTACAATGGCGATCAGATGCCTCCCGGTTGGAAAATCGTGGACAGCGTATTGACCTTTACCACTGCCCAAATCTTGGAGGAAGATTATGATTATACGGGCAGTAGAGACATTATTTATGGGGCCGAAGAATTTGATAATTTTGAATTGTATGTGGAGTGGAACATTCCCAAAGGGGGGAATAGCGGTATTTTTTACCACCTCAAGGAAGGCTATGATGGCCCACCGGTGGTGGCACCCGAATACCAATTGCTGGACGATGAGAATTATGCCGAGATTCACAATTACGAGTTAAAAGACTGGCAACTTACTGCGGCCGACTATGCCATGCACGTCCCCGATACCACCCAAAAGGTACTTTATCCTCCCGGCCAGTGGAACAGCAGCAGGATTGTTTTTACACCCGACAATGTCGAACACTGGCTCAACGGTAAAAAAGTATTGTCTTTTGTGCCTTGGTCTGAGGACTGGTATAAAAGAAGAAATTCCGGTAAGTGGAACAATGCTCCGGACTATGGAAAATACAAAACCGGATACATTGGTTTTCAAGATCATGGCAGTAATTTGTTTTTTAGAAACGTCAAAATCAAAAAATTATAAACGCATAAAAGATGAAAAAAAGAGATTTTTTAAAAACATCACTGGCAGCGGCCTCAACTGCTTTTATACCAAAATCAATCATGGCCATGGGAAAAACAGCAGACAAACTCAGAACTGCCCATATTGG
The DNA here is from genome assembly GCA_018623955.1 of Flavobacteriaceae bacterium. The sequence goes on from JAAZUX010000071.1 coordinate 3,081, forward strand.
GGTAGGAGGGATGGGAGGTGCCGACCTCAAATCAATTGCCTCACACCCGGATGTTGTCGTCGTTGGACTTTGTGATGTAGATTCCAATGCCATTGCCAAAGCCAGTGCCAACCATCCCAATGCCAAAACCTATAAAGATTACAGGGTGATGCTCAAAGAAATGGCCAGCGAAATAGATGCTGTAGTGGTTTCTACCCCCGACCATACCCATGCACCTGCCTCAATCATGGCCATGGAAATGAACAAACCCGTCTATTGTCAAAAGCCCTTAGCACATTATGTGTCAGAGGTACGAGCCATGCGTAAAATAGCAGAAGAAAAAAACTTGATTACCCAAATGGGGATACAGGTACACTCTTTTTATGATTACAAATTGGCTACCCTTTTGATCCAATCAGGCATCATAGGAAAGGTAAGCCGAGTAAGAGCCTGGTCCCCCAAAAATTGGGGTTATGACGGTCCAAAACCCAATGGTAGTGATCCCGTACCTTCCAACCTGGACTGGAACCTTTGGTTGGGCACTGCTGAAGAACGCCCCTTTAAAGAAAAAGTTTACCATCCCGGAAACTGGAGAAAATTGGTCGATTTTGGTTGTGGCACCCTAGGGGACATGGGCGTTCATATTTTTGATACGCCCTATAATGCCTTGGCATTAGACGTTCCCAAGACCATTAAAAATAGCTGTAGGAAACCCAATGGATTTGGTTATCCTGAGATCAATAAAGTAATCTATACTTTCCCTGGAACAGAATATACCACTGAAAATTTTGAGTGGGTCTGGCACGACGGAAAAGGAGCACCTAAGCCTCACAAAGAACTCAGGTTGCCCAACAAAGAAAAATTACCCTTACAGGGTGCTATGTTTATCGGAGAAAAGGGAAGATTGCTCTTGCCTCACTTTATGGAGCCGCCTCGTTTGATCGTGGATGGTGAATACCAAGAGATCGACATCAAAAAATATGATCCTCAGGGAAAGTTGGGCATAACGGTCAACGATTATGAAAGGGATGCTCCCAAACACTACCACCAGTTTGTAGATGCTTGTTTGGGCAGAGACCAAGTTTCGGCTCCTTTTTCATATGCCTCTAGACTAACGGAAACCATTTTATTGGGAGTAATCGCTGGGAGATTTCCAAACAAGACCCTACACTGGGACAGCCAGAAAGCAGCCTTTAAAGAAAGCGAAGCCAATCAATTTCTCAATGGTAAAAACCGCCAATTTTAACTTAGAGTAATATTCCGATGGTAAATACATATCACTTTACCATCGGGATTTTTATTGTAATGATAACCTTAAGCCTCCAATCATGTCCAATGCAATCTTTAGGGTCTCTGACCCAATCAACGAGGAGGTAAGATCCTACTTGCCCCACTCTGAAGAAATCCAAAAATTGATGCTTACCTACCGCAAAATGTATGCAGCGCAGGTAGATGTTCCCCTCTATATTGGAGACAAGGAGGTAAGAACACAGAAAACGCTTAGCATTCATCCGCCTCACGACCATCATCACTGTCTGGGTAAATACCACCTTGCTGGAGAGGAAGAGGTGGATTTGGCCATTGAAGCTGTCTTGGAGGCAAGGCAAAAGTGGGTTGGTTTTTCATGGCAGGAGCGGGCTGCCATTTTTCTAAAAGCTGCTCAGCTCATTTCTTGAATGATTTATTTGTAAAGGATGGTTCGATCCAAACTGTATTTCCCGGGTCCTTTGAGTAGAATGACGATGCTTAGCATCAGGAAAAGTAAGGGCAACTCGCTGCCATCAATACCTACTTCCGAAATCTTTTTGGTACTGGCCACCAACATGGTCAACCCCAACAATAAAGCAGCAGGACGGGTCAAGAGTCCGAAGGCAATCAAGAGTGCCCCAATCGATTCTGAAAAGGCTGCAATAAATCCGAAAGTAACTTTAAGTGAATCCAAGCCGATCCATTGGGTTAAAGCATTTCCCAGTCGCTCCCAACGGGAAGCATCCGAAAGTAGTTTTGACCAACCATGGTAGTAGCACATCGTTATCCCGGTAAAAAAGCGAAGGAGGAGATAAGACGTTTCAGGAAAGGGTGACTTGTTGTTTAAAAGTAGGTTTTTCATTATTCTAAAAAATTATTAATTGTAAAGTTAAATAATTGGGGATATTAAATTGTCCCTTAAATTTAGACAATTAAATCGACTACTTATCCATATGACTGATAAAATTCAAGACCTCATCATCATCGGTGCAGGCCCTATCGGATTGGCCTGTGGGATAGAGGCCCAAAAAAAGGATTTGGATCATCTGATTTTCGACAAAGGGTGCTTGGTTAACTCCCTCTATCGATATCCAATGAAT
>JAAZUX010000072.1 GCA_018623955.1 Flavobacteriaceae bacterium
CGGTTGATATGGGAATAAATTATTTTGATACGGCAGAAGCTTATAATGAAGGTCGCAGTGAATCGTCGCTTGGAGAAGCTATAAAGGGAATCCCCAGGGAAAAACTAGTAATAGGAACAAAAGTCAGTACCTCTAATTGTTATAAAGATTCCTTAATCAGGCATTGTGAAGAATCTTTAAAAAGATTACAAACCGATTATGTGGATATATACATGATTCATTGGCCAATTCATCCGCACTCCATCATGCATTTTTCCAATGATCAAAAAGTAGTTGAAAATCCTCCTACAATCAATGAGGCCATAGAAGCATTGAGGATTCTAAAGCAACAAGGAAAAATAAGGCAATTTGGGGTAAGTAATTTTAGCAGAAACCGAATGGATGATCTGCCTCTGAACGAAATAGCTGTCAACGAGCTTCCCTACAATTTGTTATGCCGGGGAATTGAATATGATACATTGCCCTACTGTGCAGAAAAAGGGATTGGCGTAATTGGTTATATGGCTTTGTTACAGGGGATTTTGGCTGATATTTTTAAAACTTTAGATGAGGTTCCTGTTTGGCAAAGGCGTACACGTCATTTTAATTTCAGTAGCACAAAAGAGTGTAGGCATGGAGAAGAAGGAGTTGAAGAAGAAACCAATAAGGCAATAAAGAGTATACGGATTTTATGCAAAGAAACAGATTTTACAATGCCGGAGTTAGCTATAAAATGGATTTTGGCAAACCCTGCTTTAACATGTACTTTGGTTGGTTCCCGAAATATTCAGGAGTTGGAATCAAATGTTAAAGCCATACAAGAACCTCTTCATAAGGATATTAAATCAGAATTGGATCGCATTACTTTTTCAGTAATGGATAAATTAGGGAATCACTTTGATTATTACGAAAGTGCAGTAAACGACAGAACAAAATAATTAGCTAGTAAATTCATTTTAATATGAAACAGGACATCGTATTTAGATAAGTGAAAGGTTTATGCTGATAAACAAAATACTATAATAATTAAAATATGAAGAAGATTAAATACACATCCATCCTCTCTATTGCTCTGATAGTTACGGGCTTACATGCTAGTGGGCAAAATAAAAAAGAAGAAAAGGTGGCAGATATTGAAAAAAAGGCCAATATGGAGTATAATATGAATCATCTCGAGATTGATGACGATTATCAACATGCATCAGATGAAGCCTATGAAAATTGGATGGATAGGCGCTTTGGAATGCGTATTCACTGGGGAGTTTATTCACAACTGGGACTCGATGCCACATGGCCTACCTTGCATGCATCCGATGAATTTAAAGATATATATTCTACTCTTTGGCAGGTTTTTAATCCCGTGGAATTCGATGCCGAAGAATGGGCTCAACTGGCTGAAGATGCCGGTATGAAATATTTTGTTTTTACCGCAAAACATCACGATGGATTTTCGATGTTTGATACAAAAACAACTGTAAATGTTAAAATGCGAAAGCCAATCGGGAAAGTAAAAAGTATTGGGAATGTGATTGACACAACCATGCATTACAGTATGATGGAAACCCACTTTAAACACGATATTGTAAAGGAATTAACAGATGCCTTTAGAGCGAAAGATATGGGGATTGGCTTGTATTATTCCAATACCGACTGGAACGACATTAACCAGCGTTTTGAAGAAAAACACATGCAGTATGATCCTGATTATACACCAAAATCGGATCCGGAAGGTTACCGAAAAGCAGTTGAACGTCAAACACAACAGTTAACTGAATTATGTACCAATTATGGGAAAATAGACCAGTTTGGATTTGATCACGGATTACCAGAGTCACTTTGGTCTGAGACCGTTAAATTGATAAAAATGGTGCGGAAGCTACAACCCAATGCACTGTTCCGTCAGCGAGGATTAGGTAATTACGGGGACTACCAAACGCCGGAACATTGGCTTCCGGAAGGGCCTGATGATCCTAGACTTGAAAAACCCTGGCAGGCAATAGAACACTATGGTACCCGATGGGCATGGCAACCAAATGATACCTATTACGGAAAGGAATGGATATTGGAGTCTCTCATTGATTGTGCTTCAAAGGGAGGAAATTTTATGGCTGGTATATCACCCATGCCTAATGGAAAATTTGACAAACGTACTCAGGATGATCTGCGCTGGGTTGGTAAATGGTTAAAAGTAAACGGAGAAGCAATTTACGGTACACGGGGGATGTTTGTTGAAGATGATAATTTCAAATTTACCCGGTCGAAAGATTCACAAACTATTTATGCCATACATAAAGGATGGAAGACTGGTAAAATAAATATTTCCAATATTTCGGATGTAAAAGAAATAAGCATTTTAGGCACGAATTACACTCCTGAATGGAAGCAGGTTGGAGATAAAATAGAGCTCTCAATTTCAGATAATATTGACGCTCCTTCGGAATATGCCTTTGTATTAAAAATTATTAAGTAATAATGATGAAGAACTCAACCATTATATTATTAAGCTTTTTTGTCCAGAGTATTCTTCTATTTTCTTCCTGCATAAAAGAGAATACAAAAGATTTTATTGAAGTGAGGGAGTTGGATAATTCAGGACAATATAAATTACTAGATGTTCCTTTCCATCCTGAAAAAACAGCCATTGTAGTAGTAGATATGTGGGGAGCAGGTGGTTTAGGATATTTCAATCCAGACAGTTCCTTTGTAGGAACAACAGAGGGTTATATTTATTCCGGTAATATTTCAAAAAATATCAATGTCCTGCTGGCTTCAGCAAGGGCATTAGACATGACTGTTATTCATACTCCTTCAGATCAAACCAGTTTTTATGAAAGTCATTCGGTCAGAAAAAACGTTAAAGCTTTGGCTAAGCAAGCTTATCCGTGGACAGAGAAATTGCAATGGAATGATGAACAGAAGAAGATTCCTTATGGTAAATGGCATGGGTATGAATATGAATATATGTATCCGGGAATGGATTGGCATAATAACCGACCGGGGACTGAAGTCTTCGGACAGAACCCACATATCGTTTTGCACAAGAACGATTTTATGACGGATGATCCGGACGAAATGTGGGATATTATTAAGTCAAAAGATATCAATACCTTAATTTATGTAGGAGGATCTACCAACATGTGTCTTGCCGGAAGACCATTTGGTCTGTTAAATATGAAACAATATGGGATGAATGTTTTTCTCGATAGAAATTACAACCATGTTATGCACCGTATTCCACACGGTTGGAATGGCGATATTGATAATCCAAAATATGGCTCTGAATATACCAACAGGCAAAACTCCAAAAAAGTAATTCGTTATTTTGAGGAAAATATTTGTTGTACACTGGATGGAGAAGATGTTATCAGGCTTGCTAAAAAGAAGAACCTTACGGTAAATGTATTACAACCTGCAATTGAACAATCATTTTCAGATATTAATAATCTTACAATAAACTTTCAGCCTCAGCATATTGAAATCCCGAAAGAGGTAGTGGTTGATTGTGGGTGGCCATTCACTAAGCAGGTTGCCGAATTGGTATATGGTTGGCAAAAACTGAAAATTAAGGATACGTATAGAACAGAATTTGATCCTTTGAAAGGGGCAGGAATCAGAACATCAAGAAACGACCACTGGTCTATTCTATCACCTAAAGGAAAATATAAAGTTAGTTTATCAGGAAGTAAAAAGGGAAAAGTACTAATTCAGGATAATATTGTTGAAATTGGAGACTCGAAAGAAAATTGGGAAATTCAGAGGGATGTTTCTAATGATAATGGTACTATAGAAATGAAATTCCTTTCAGATGATTTATTGCTAGAATACGTTAAAATTGTGCGTGTTTCTGATTTATGAGGCAAAAAAAGATGATATTTGGGAAACAATCTTAGATGCGAAATATTTTCATGCGCAAGTTTCATAGAAATATGGTTGAGCATTTTAAGGATATTATTTTGCATTACTACAAGGACAAAAACCAACTAGGACTATCAGCTAAAAAATTAATTGAGGCAAAAGAGATAGATATTCTTAAACTATTTAATATCCAACAGAGATACGAAAAGTTAAGTATCGGTTCGGAGATAACGTTCGTTGATAATGTTCCAACTATAATTGTAAAGAAAGAGAACTTTCAGACCTGGAGTACATCAGAGCGACAAAATCAAAGAATAGTATTGGGCAACCAAATGATTAAATCCATTAAGGATTTGACCACTAGTTTAAATATTAAAGTTTATCCATTCGACATTCAGCGTGCTACAAGTGGTTTCATTCAGTTTGATCATATCGGCAACGAATATCAACTTAATAAAGAAATAATTTTTGCTTGATCATTTTCTTTGGCTTTCAATGAGGGACTGGGGTGGCAACTACAAAAACACCTAACCACCCTGGGAACTCTTATTTCTTTTGTGATGGATAGTTTCTGTAAATAAAGAGAGAGCATACAACTGCAACAGAAAAACAACCAGCGATCATTAATAATGGATCTCCGTCAATTTCAGGATTAAATAATACAAAAAGAAAAATACAGAACCCAAAGGACGCTATCGCAACAAGTAAATATAATAACCAAAGTTTCACGTAACTAAAGTAAACAATACTATGGGATTTAAAAAAGGGAACTCTTTATCTACTGGCAGACCTAAAGGATCATTGAATAAAATAAATGACGAACTAGGGCAAAGAATAGACGATATAATTAATGGTATTGTCGATACGTTAGATATTGAGTATTTAAACACTAGCCAAAAAATTAAGATGCTACAGGTAATACTACAGTACCGTCTACCAAAACTTCAGTCTATTGACACAAATACAGAACAAGCAGAGCTACCACTATTTGACCAGATACAAATTGTAACAAGCGTAAGCGAAAAAGAAAGGCTCGAAAAGGTTGAGGCATATGAAAAAGAACACGGTGTTAAGATCCTTTAAAAGTGTAAACCTAAACTTTGAGTGTAAACCCTTTACACTTTACACTTATTTGACACTTAAATATTATATTTGCTCATCTACTTTTAAGGTCATTAATGTTCGTGGATTTGTAAAATACGTAAATTTATACGTAAATAGAGTTTTACCAACGACTCTTAAAATACAAAATCCTTCGTTAAGCCCTATAAACAGTAGTCTGGTCCTATAGCTCAGTTGGTTAGAGTAGCTGACTCATAATCAGTTGGTCCCTGGTTCGAGCCCAGGTGGGACCACCCTAAGAAACCCTAACCACTTGTAATAGAGTAAGTTAGAGTTCTTTTTTTTCCAAAAAAGGGGTTTGGGTATCACTATGGGTATCAATAATAAGGGTTTAGATTATTGATTTTCAGGAGAAAAGTAATGTGTTTGGGTCCTTTTTGGACTCGAACCAACTAAAACAAATCAATTTTAAGTTTCTGTCC
>JAAZUX010000073.1 GCA_018623955.1 Flavobacteriaceae bacterium
ACTGTAACCCTTTATGAAATAGTCCCCGAAGCGGGAATTAGAATTTCCAAAATCAAAAACTTGGAAGACGATATTGCCCTCTCTCTTGCGGCATTGGGCATCAGAATCATCGCTCCAATTCCCGGAAAAGGAACCATCGGTAGCGAAGTTCCCAATCAAAAGCCGAGTATCGTCTCAATGCGATCTGTAATTACCTCAAAGAAATTTCAGACGGCAGAGATGGAACTGCCCGTGGCCTTGGGTAAAAACATCAGCAACGAAACTTTTGTGGTGGATTTGACCAAGATGCCCCACCTGCTCATGGCCGGGGCGACAGGTCAAGGAAAATCGGTAGGATTGAATGCCGTGCTTACGTCTTTACTTTACAAAAAACATCCCGCTGAGATAAAATTCGTTTTGGTTGATCCCAAAAAAGTAGAGCTTAACATATACAGTAAAATTGAACGTCACTACCTGGCCAAATTACCCGATACCGAAGATGCCATTATCACAGACAACACCAAAGTAATTCATACCCTAAATTCGCTCTGTATAGAAATGGACAATCGATATGAATTGCTCAAAAACGGTATGTGTCGAAACCTAAAGGAATACAATCAAAAGTACCGAGAGCGAAAATTAAACCCTGAGGACGGGCATAGCTTTTTGCCTTATATCGTTCTAGTAGTAGATGAGTTCGCCGACTTGATCATGACCGCAGGAAAGGAAGTTGAAACACCCATCGCACGATTAGCACAATTGGCCCGAGCAGTAGGGATTCATTTGATCATTGCCACCCAAAGGCCCTCGGTCAATGTCATTACCGGAATCATCAAAGCGAACTTCCCTGCTAGAATTGCCTTTAGGGTGACTTCGAAAATAGATTCACGTACCATACTGGATTCTGGGGGGGCAGATCAATTGATCGGTCGGGGTGACATGCTCTACACTCAAGGCAACGATTTGACACGAATTCAATGTGCTTTTGTGGACACACCCGAAGTTCAAAAGATTTCGGATTACATCGGAGCACAAATGGGCTATGCCAGCGCTTATGTGTTGCCTGAATACGTCGAAGAAAATGCCAGTAGTTTAGACCTTGACCCCTCTGAGAGGGATGATCTCTTTAGAGAGGCGGCAGAGGTAATTGTCACAGCTCAACAGGGATCGGCATCTCTCCTACAAAGAAAACTCAAACTGGGTTATAATCGAGCAGGTAGGATCATTGATCAAATGGAAGTGGCAGGAATTGTGGGTCCATTTGAAGGAAGTAAGGCAAGGCAGGTACTCATCTCCGATTTAAATGCTCTCGATGTACTTTTGAACAATGAAGATGCATAAATTTGCAATATGAAATTTAAAAATTACTTTCTGCTGTTTTTTATAGGAACCCTTGCAAATGTATGGTCCCAAACCTCCCTTGAGGCACAAAACCTTTTGGGGCTGGCATCCAAACAAATGGAAAGTTATAAGAATATAACGTTTGAATTCAGTTACGTGCTCAACAACCGCATGGAGCAAATCAATCAAGAAAATTCCGGTCAAGTTACCGTAGCAAGCGAGAAATACAAATTGAATTTTCTCGACGCCATTCAGCTTTTTGACGGAAAGGCCCTCTATACCATAGTTCCCGAAAATGAAGAAATAACCATTACCCAAGCCGAGGAGGAGGAAGATTTTGGTATTAACCCCAAAGAATTATTACAATTTTACAAAAAGGGATATGATTACCATTGGGACATCAGTCAAAGGGTGAAAGGAAAAAATATTCAATTTGTTAAATTAATTCCTACAAAAGAAGATGGGGAGATCCAATCCTTGTTGGTGGGAATTGATACCCAACAAAACCATATCTACAAACTGATTGAAGTGGGAGACAACGGAACAGTAACCACTCTTACCATCCATAATATGAAAGTGGACAGTTCTTTGCCAAAGAATTTCTTCGTTTTTAACGAAGCGGATTATCCCAATTATTACATTAATAATTAGTGTATTGAAAATACTTGATCGCTATATTATCCGTCAGTACCTGGTACGCTTGCTCAGTGTTTTTGCTATTTGTATGCTGATTTTTGTGGTGCAAACCTTTTGGTTATACATAGATGATCTCGCAGGAAAAGGTTTGGATTTTGAAACGATTTTTAAATTTTTGGGATACTTCACCCCCAAGCTGATCCCTATCGTTCTTCCCCTTTCGATACTATTGGCTTCTTTGATGACCTTTGGCAGTCTTGCTGAAAATTATGAATTTGCTGCTATGAAATCGACAGGGATTTCCCTGATTCGTTGTATGATAGGTTTGTTTTTGGTACACATTGTCATTGGTATAGGCAGTTATTATTTTTCCAATCACTTGATTCCCTACGGTGAAGTAAAATCTTATAACCTGAGGAGAAACCTGGCCAAATTAAAACCTGCCATTGCCATAAGAGAGGGAATTTTTAATGACCTGGGACAAATGAGTATCAAGGTAAAACGAAAATATGGAGATGATAAAAGGTTGCTCGAGGATGTAATCATTCACGAAAAGACCGATGATTACAAAAACCGGATTGTCATCAAAGCCAAAAAAGGAGAGTTAAAAAGTAAAACTACCGATGCAACCCTACAACTGGTCTTGTATGACGGAAATCGTTATGAAGAAATTGCAGGTAAAAATTATGAAGAACGAATGAGGTTTCCTCATGCCAAAGTTCATTTCGAAGAATATATAATGAACATTGACCTGTCAAAGTTCAATAATGTAGATCTGAACGAAGAGAATTACACAACCACCTACAAAATGCAGAAAGTGAATCAACTCAAAGTAAGTATTGATACCTTGGAACGCGATTATAGTGCTCAAAGAAAAATATTTAGCGAAAACTTTAATAAAAAACACTACAGCAATCAGATCAAACCCATTGAAGGTTTGAAGAACTATGTCTCTGATTCACTCATAAAGGCCAATATTCTGAATATCATTAAAACAAATGATGATTGGAGGGTAAATCAGATTGTAGATCGCTCCACTAGTGATGTAAGAGGGATCATAAGAAGTCTGGAAAATAAAAAACGAACCTTTTTTGTCTTTCAGAAATTGATCAACCTGCACAAAATGTTCATGTTGGATAAATTCACCTTGATTTTCTCATGTATCTTTCTATTCTTGATCGGGGCTTCGCTGGGTGCAATAATCAAAAAAGGAGGATTAGGTTTGCCCCTAGTATTGTCGGTCTTAATTTTTTTATCCTATCATTACATTGGAATTTTTGCAAAAAATGCATCAGAGGACAACAGTATCCATCCGATTTTGGCCAGTTGGATCTCAACAATGGTCTTGGCACCATTCGCAATTTATTTAACCAAAAGAGCTTCCTCGGATGAGGGGTTTGTGAATTTGGACTTTATAACGGTTCCCATTCAAAAGATATATTCCAAATACATTGGAACAAAATCATAAAATATTTATGTCAAAAATATTACTCAATACCATAGAGGAAGCAATTGCATCCATCAAAAAAGGAGAGATCATTATAGTCGTTGACGATGAAGACCGAGAGAATGAGGGGGATTTTGTAGCCGCCGCAGAGGTAATTACTCCAGAGAAAATCAATTTTATGGCCACCCACGGAAGAGGTCTGATTTGTACTCCGCTGACCGAAAAAAAATGTAAAAAATTAAAATTGGATCGGATGGTTAGTTCGACCTCAGACCCTATGGATACCGCTTTTACCGTTTCGGTAGACTACCGTGGCAGTGGTGTTACCACAGGTATCTCTGCTGCAGATCGTTCCCAAACGATCCGTGCAATGATTGATAAAAAAACACGAGCCGTTGACCTGACCCGACCGGGACATGTATTTCCATTGATCGCCAAAGAGGGTGGAGTTTTGCGTCGTACCGGACATACAGAAGCCGCCATAGACTTTGCACGATTGGCGGGATTTGAGCCTGCGGGGGTTATTGTGGAGATCATGAATGAAGACGGGTCTATGGCGCGACTCCCGGAACTGTTTAAGGTGGCCCAAAAATTTGACCTTAAGATTGTCTCTATCGAAGATTTGGTAGCTTACCGAATGCAACACGACAGTTTGATTGAAAAAAAGAGTGATTTTCAAGTGGAAACGCGTTTTGGTCCATTCCGATTGAGAGCCTACCAACAAACCACCAATCAACAGATTCATCTAGCACTGACCAAAGGCAGTTGGGAAGAGGACGAAGCCGTTTTGACCCGAATCAATTCTTTGAGAATCAGTAATGATGTTTTGAGTATGTTGACAGGAGAAGTCACCAAAGGATTGGATGATATTTTTTCTCTGATCAACCAGGCTGAAAAAGGGGCGGTCATTTTTATCAACCAACAACAATCCTCAGAAAATCTTTTATCGAGAATTCAAAAGCTTAAGGGGATGCAACAAAAAGGTAAAGTTGACAAAGCACCCCCAATCGTAATGGACAGTCGAGATTTTGGAATTGGAGCTCAAATTTTGCTCGATCTTAAAATAAAAAACTTGAACTTGATCAGTAATTCCAGTAAAATGCCAAGAGTAGGTATAACAGGTTATGGTCTTAAAATCGTTGGGTATGTCAAATATTAAACCATCTAATAATCGTCCGATATTTATCTGAAAAATCGATGGATTGAAAATCAATAAATATTATATTTGCACCCCAAGGAGAAATGGCAGAGTGGTCGAATGCGGCAGTCTTGAAAACTGTTGAGGGTCACACCTCCGGGGGTTCGAATCCCTCTTTCTCCGCTGAACACCTTGTAAACCCCTATGAAATTAGGGGTTTGTTTTTTTTTACAGACAGTTTAGCTAAAATTTAGCTGATATTATAGAGTTGCTTTTTTTTGTTATTTTTATGAATGAATGTCAGAACACCAATCCATATCCAGGACTAAGGAAGCTAAAAAACTACTTCAGAATTAGTATCAAACGAAACAGGGGAAGCAAGTGAAAAATATACCAAAGAAGAGTTTGACAGGTTATATGACGAGTAATAATAAAAGGGCGAATTAAATCATATGAGTAGATAATTTCAATTAATAAAAAAGTACCGCAATGACAGCTTACAGAAGATTTAAATTATCTATTATAAAAACTCAATCACCTTTTGCCCATCTATTACTCAGCCTGGTTACTATCATTTTTTTTAGTTGTGATCTTTCTGAAAAGGACGCTGATAATATACTTTTAAAACTTTGGACCGGGCCATTTAAAGGCGTACCTGCTTTTGATCAGGTTAACGTTGAGGATGTTGAAGAAGCGATGCTTACTGCTATGGCGTTACATTTGAGAGAAATTGAAACCATTGCCAATGATATGACCCCTCCTAGCTTTGAAAATACCATTGTTGCCATGGAAAGTAGTGGAGCTGAATTGGAAAGAGCTTATGCTTATTAT
>JAAZUX010000074.1 GCA_018623955.1 Flavobacteriaceae bacterium
CTCTAGGGAAAAGCTGCTCGAGCCCGAAGTTCCTGAAGGGATGGTCATCAGGCTTGATCTGAACGGCTTGGAAATCCCCGCGGGGAAATCCCTCCAAATCAACGGTAAAAAAATACCACAGGAGGCAACTAAAAAATCTTTTTATTCACTCTCTTCGGGAAAATGGGAACTGATTTTCTGATCTATTTGAGCTGTAACTTTTGGGTTTTGCCATATCCGTCTCCTCTGATGGCTTCAAAAGCGGTCAACATCTCCTGAAGTTTTTCGGGTTGGCTGTCTGCCAGGTTGTTTTGTTGGCCAATGTCTTCGGCAAGATTGTACAATTGAAAATCGGAATCATTCCCCAATTCAATTTGAACCTTTTCATTTACAGCGGGTCCTTTATAGGGGGGGATCATTACCCAATCCCCTTTTTTGAAGGCAGTTCTTGAGGTCGCCTCAATGACCAATTCATCTCTGCCTTGGTCAGATTTTCCCATCAAAAGATCCATTAAAGGTAGGCTGTCGTCGGTTCTGACCTCACTGCCCACCAACTGGGCCAAAGAGGACAACAGATCCAATTGACTCACCATGGCATCGGAAACACCGGCTTGAATTTTTCCTTTCCAATAGGTGAAAAAAGGCACATGGGTACCTGCTTCAAACAGGCTGTATTTTCCTCCGCGAAAAGGCCCCCAGGGCTTGTGATCCCCATTTTTTACGTCTGAATCATCATAGTAACCATCGTTTAAAACCGGGCCATTGTCACTGGAAAAAATGATGAGTGTATTCTCCAAAATCCCCTCGGCTTCAAGTACTTTTTTTAGTTCTCCCAAACACCAGTCAGCCTCAACGATGGCATCCCCTCTGGGACCCAATTCTGACAGCCCTTCAAACCGTGGGTGGGGGGTTCTGGGAACATGTGGTTGCTGCATGGGATAGTAAAGGAAGAAAGGTTGATCCTTGTGGTCTTTGATGTATTTTTGGACGCCATTTAGAAAATGATCCGCCATATCGATATCGCTCCATTTTGCAGCCTCACCGCCTTTCATAAATCCAATCCTTGGGATTCCATTGACAATACTGCTGTTGTGACCGTGATGCCACTTCATGGTCAATAATTCGGGATGATCCAAACCGGTGGGTTCTCCCTCAAAATTCTTTTGGTAATTCACTTCAATGGGATCATTGGGATCCAGTCCTACGACATTTCCATCCTCAATATAAACGGTGGGAACCCTATCCTGGGTCGCTGCCAAGATATATGAATAATCAAACCCCAATTGGTTGGGCCCGGGAGTTACCAATTCGTTCCAATTGACATTTCCATTGCCCAAGCCCAAATGCCATTTTCCGATGATGGCGGTTTGATAGCCTTGCTGTTTTAACATTCTGGGTAGGGTCATCTGCTCAGTACCAATGATCAAGGGTGCGGTACCGGCCAGAATTCTCGCTCGTTTTTCGCGCCATGGATATACCCCTGTCAACAGTGCATATCGGCTGGGTGTACAGGTAGCAGAGGTGGCATAGCCATTGTTGAATCGCATCCCTGCCATCGCCATGGCATCCATATTGGGGGTTTTTAGTTTTTTAGCCCCATTGTAGCTGACGTCTCCATAGCCCAAGTCATCCATATAGACAATGATGATATTGGGTTTTGTAGGGGCTTCTTTTTCGTTGCAGGAGATAAAACCTAAGGTGAATAATAAAACTAATGGGGTTAATTTGAACTTTAAAAACATAATGGTTTGGTCGTATTTCGTTGGTTACCCAAATTAGTGATTTATAACTATTTTAGAGAAATTTTTATTCAAAAACATGAAAATAAACAGCTCAAAAGTTTTAAATTTTTCCGTCCTGCTAACGGTTGCCATTACCTTGTTGGGTTGCAAAGATGCACCAAATAAAGTTTCACAAAAAGATCACCCCAATGTGATCGTAATCATGACCGATGATTTGGGTTATGTAGATGTGGGATTCAATGGCAGTGTTGACATTCCCACCCCCAACATAGATCGCATTGCCCGGCAGGGGGTAAAATTCACCAATGGTTATACTCCCTATTCTGTCTGTAGTCCCAGTAGGGCCGGTTTTATTACCGGGCGCTACCAACAGCGTTTTGGATACGAAAGAAATGCCCAATACCGACCCAATGACCCCAACATGGGTTTACCCCAAACAGAGAAAACCATCCCTGAAGTTATGGGTCGGGTTGGTTATACCTCAGGCGTGATCGGAAAGTGGCATTTGGGAGCACATATTTCCAATCATCCGCTTAACCGTGGATTCGATTTTTTTTATGGACACTTGGGTGGAGGACATCGTTATTTTCCCGATGAATTGACCATTGAAGACAGTTACTCCATCAATGATGAACCTCTGAGTTACAGAACCTGGATCATGCGAGATCATCAGCCGGAAAAAACAGATGAGTACCTGACCGATGAATTTTCCAACGAGGCGGTGAAGTTTATAGAAAAGAATCAAAAGGATCCTTTCTTTTTGTATTTGGCTTACAATGCCCCCCACGGCCCCCTTCAGGCAACACCAAGATACTTGGATCGTTTTGACCACATCAAAAACAAAAAGAGAAAAACTTATGCTGCTATGGTCAGTGCCGTAGATGATGGTGTGGGAAGGATACTTGAACGTCTAGAATCTCTGGGTATTATTGAAAATACCATGATCTTCTTTTTATCTGACAACGGTGGCCCTGAACCTAAAAATGGGTCAAATAATGGCCCGCTGAGGGAGGGGAAATCATCTATTTACGAGGGTGGAAACCGCGTTCCATTTGCCATGCAGTGGACCGGTGAAATTGAACCTATGGTCTATGAGTATCCCATTTCGAGTTTGGACATACTCCCTACGATAGCGGCCTTGACCCATGCCCCTTTGGCAGTAGATAGGCCACTGGATGGGGTAAATATTATTCCTTATCTAAAAGGAGAAAAACAAGGAAGACCGCATCAAACCCTATACGTGAGAAAATTTGACGATGATCTTTATGCTGTGAGAGATGGAGATTTAAAATTGGTCACCAAGAAAAAGAACAGTGTAAAAGAATTGTACAACCTACAAGAGGATTTGGGGGAAGAAAACGATCTGGCAGAGACGTTTCCAGAGGAGGTCAAAAGGTTGGATTCACTACTTCAAAACTGGGATGCCCAATTGATCGACCCTATTTTCTTGGGATTGATTCATACCGAACGGTGGCAGAAAAGGTTAAAAGAAAATCCATAAAAAAAGGGAGTGAATTTTCACTCCCTTTTAATTAAATACCTATTGATTCCAATTATTGAATTTTAAAACCTCCAGGGTTTTGTGTCAATTTACTGGTTGCAATCGCTTCAGCAGGTAATGGAGTAATGTATTGGTCTTTGGTGGGTTGTCTGACCAAAGGCACTTGCTCGTTGGGATCTCTTTTGGCAATAGCATCCTCGAGTGTTTCAGTTCTGATCAGGTCAAACCATCTTTTATTCTCTCCTGCTAATTCCCATCCTTTTTCTGTCACTATATCATTTACTGTCGCAGTAGTAACATCAACCGAAGGATCAGCAGTATTTGGATCAAGACCAGCGGCTCTTCTCTTTACTTGGTTTAGCGCCTCTAATGCGGAGGCATCCATTGATCCAGAAGCTGCTTTGGCCTCTGCATAAATAAGTAAAACTTCTGAATAACGATAAACCTCAATGGGTCTGTACCCCATGGTTCGTGCAGCTACTGTTATGTCTTCTGATGCAGTCCACTTTCCATACATGGGGTGGAACCTTTGGGACACGTCCCACTTTATTGTTGGTGGATTTTTGGTGATAATCTTTCCCCCTGAAAATCCACGATTGGGAATTTCAGTTACAAAAGTTGCATCTTTTCTGGGCCCCTCGGGAAAATCTTTAAAGAATTGTAATTCGGGATACATATCCGACCAGCCTCTGGCCATATGAAAGCTTGTGGCTGCTGGCATTTGATTACCAGTTGGGCCTTCATCTTTTGAGTATTGGGCAGATAAAATACTTTCTTTACTGTTTGCATTTTCCATCAACCATAGTTTATCAATAGGTAATAATGTGTGATAACCCATGTCAATAACTTCTTTAGCCTTAGTTGCTGCCAATGCATTTTTGGAGGTGTCTTTTACTGGCCATCCAGCCCACGTAAGATATAAATCTGCAAGAGCGGTTTTGGCAACAGAGGACGATGCTCTGCCAACATTGGCAGTAGCCCCGGGAGCTGGCAAGTTGGCCTCAGCAAACAATAAATCTGCTTCAATGTGCTTGTAGTTTTCTAATACAGTCGCACGTTGCTCATCTCCGGTGGGTGTCATTCCATCCAAAATAATGGGTAAATTTCCATAGACCTTAACTAAACTAAGATAAGCAATTGCTCTCAAGCACCTTGCCTCTGCCTCAATGATAGCTTTTGAAGCGTCAGGAGCTGTGGAGGTCTGAAGTCCGTTTACTAAAGAATTTGCGTGGTAAATCAGCTTCCAAAAACCTTTCCAATCATAATCCAGCCAATTGATATCAGCGTTTTCTCCGTTTCCATAATTGAATCCATCAAAAACCCTTAAAGGTGCTTTATTTCCCCCCCACCATGTGGTGAGATCATCGGATCCAAAGGTATTGGTCCGGATTCGAAAACCTTGGTAAGTAACTTGAAGTTGCTTGTAAACCGGGGTTAATGCAGCAACAAGGTCACCATCCGATTTAAGGTTATCCAAGGATAAAATTCCACTTCTGTCTTCCTCTAGATCACTACAAGAGAAAACAAATAAAACCGAAGCGATAAGTGTAAATATTTTATATGTGTTTTTCATGTCTAAATATTTTTAAAATGTAAGATTAAATCCAACTGAAAATGATCTTGATATTGGGAAAGCATTAAAATCAATCCCAAGGTCAACATCAGAATTTCCTGAGGCCGTGGACACCGGATCAAAACCAGAATAATCAGTGATGATGAATAAATTTTCAGCATTGACAAAAACTTTTAGCTGCTCTACCCCCAACATGCTTAACGCATCTTTTAAATTATAGGTTAAAGAAGCGCTTCTAAGAGAGGTATAAGATCCATCTTCTAAGAACTGAGAGGACAACCATTGGTTAGAATCACGTGCAGCCTGTGTTCCGGCGTGGATGGTATTGCTAGGATTGTCAGGTGTCCAGCTGTCGAGAAAATCTGCGTGAACAGCATGAAACTGTGCTGACCCAAGTCCCATCATTTTCATTCTTTGGAAATTGTAGATTTCATTTCCTTGCGCTCCCTCAAATATCATATTTAAGTTGAAATCCTTATAATCAAAGTTTAAATTCCAACCCCATGTAAAGTCAGGATTACCATCTCCAATGTTACCAATGTCCTCAGAGGTA
>JAAZUX010000075.1 GCA_018623955.1 Flavobacteriaceae bacterium
ACTTTGTACCGACCTTTTATCACCAGCGACAGTCTTTTTACCCGTCTGCTACAAGATCGTATTCAACGTCCTGTAAAATTGATGGAAGAATCTCACAGCCCCCAAAACTGGGACATATTGTACTCGAATCAGGAAGCCATGCTCTTCAAAGCCCTGCTTCAGGAGAGTGACAATGGAGTAGCAGAGGCTTTACTTCACATGATCTCTCAAACTACCTTTGATGAGATGAATGTCCAAAAAACGATTGACACCCTTAAAGTACAATGGAATCAATGGTTACCCGACCCCATTGAATGGGTAGATGGCTCCGGAGTCTCCCGTTACAACATGATCACACCCCGGACATTGATCGCTGTCCTCAAAAAAATATACCAGGAAGTAGGACTTGAAACCGTAAAAAATTATTTTCCCAAAAGTGCAACTTCAGGAACTTTAAAAGACTACCCTCTACAAGAAGTATATGCCAAAACAGGTACCCTGCGGCACAACCACAACCTTTCAGGATATTGGATCAGCAACAGAGGAAATGTCTATGTCTTTTCTATCATGGCCAACCATTTTACGGCACCCACTGACGAAATTAGAGAGGGCATCAGTAAGTTGATAAGACAATTTCAAAAAAAACTAAAGTAATTTTCATGCCCGAATTGGCTCCCATATCCAACCATTAATTAACTTAAATACACCAAAAACCAAGCATCATGAATTTTAGGGATTTTATTTTAACACTGTGCGTGACTTTCTTAACCAAAGCGTATACCCAAAAAACCCTTCCCGTAAACCCTATCCCCAACAAAGCACAATTGGCGTGGCAAAAAGCTGAACTGGGTGCAGTTTTTCATTACGACCTCCATGTTTTTGACAACAAAAAATACCGACAAACCGGAACATCCGGCAACAGGATCAACCCCATACCCGACCATCAAATTTTCAATCCTGAACAATTGGATACCGATCAATGGATTAAGGCCATCAAAAAAGCAGGATTCAAATTTGCCCTCCTCACCGCTACCCACGAAACCGGATTCGCCTTATATCCATCTGACGTAAATCCCTACAGTGTCAAAACCCTCAAATGGAAAGATGGCAAAGGTGATATCGTAAGAGATTTTGTAAATTCTTGCAGGAAATACGGAATACAACCCGGAATATATGTAGGGATACGATGGAATTCTTTTTTTGGCGTACACGATTTTAAAGTTAATGGGGCTGGTGAGTTTCAAAAGAAACGCCAGGCCTATTACAACCAAATGGTAGAGGGTATGGTAACGGAGCTATGCACCCGATACGGCCCGCTATTCGAAATATGGTTTGACGGTGGAGCCAGTCACCCCGATCTGGGAGCCCCGGATGTTCTTCCCATTGTAAAAAAATACCAGCCCGACTGTTTATTCTACCACAACAACCAATTGGCTGAGGCCCGATGGGGGGGGTCTGAATCGGGAACTGTACCCTACCCGTGTTGGGCGACTTTTCCAACCCCTTATTCCCATAGCGGAGACACCAACGCAGATCACATCAATTTATTAAAACACGGTGATCCTGACGGAGCCTATTGGATGCCTGCCATGTCCGATGCTCCGCTAAGAGGATACAATGGCAGACATGAGTGGTTTTGGGAACCCGGTGACGAGGAGCACATTTTCCCGCTGGGAGAGCTCATGCATATGTATTATAATTCCGTAGGGCACAATTCTACCTTGATCATGGGACTTACTCCCGACCCAAGGGGCTTACTGCCCGAAGCCGACGTAAAGCGTCTGGAGGAATGGGGAGCGGCCATCAAAAAAAACTTTTCAAAACCCATAGCTTCCACCTCCGCAAAAGGGGATCAAATTGTACTTTCATTAGACAACCCCCAAACCATAAGTAACATCGTCATTCAAGAAGACATCACTATGGGTCAGCGGGTACGAGCCTACAGCATCCAAGCCTACACCAAAGGGCAGTGGAAAATCATCGCTCAGGGAGAAAGCATAGGACACAAAAGAATCCACCCAATCCAACCCATAGAAGTGGAGCAATTAAAACTTGTAATCGACCAAAAAATTCTTCCACCCATCATAGAGCAGTTTAGTGTTTATTGATCTTTTCACGAAAGGATTTAAGAAACTTCTTTTCCCATTTCAATGGAGATAAACGCTCAGTTTTCCCTTTTTTTCTCTTTTAAAAAATACATCAGTATTCCTGTCAGGAAAATGGCTAATGTCCCAATAACCGTCGTAAGGTAGGAATGAGCCAGTGGTTCGCGTTCCGGAAATATGACAGAGTACAAGGTCAATAACAAAATGGCCAAAATGCCTACAACAAGTCCAATTACGGCATGTGAATTGCGCTTTATATTTGAGAAAATACCCAATAAAAACAAACCCAGCATACCCCCACTCAAAATGGAAGCGTATTTCCACCAAACATCAAGAATGCTTTTTACGTCAATCATGACCCATGCGATCAAAATGGAGATCAAACAAATCACAACGGTGCTTCCGTACAAAAACCAAAGTTTTTGATTTTCACCGGCATTTTTCTTAAAATAGTCTGTCAATAAAACGGTAGAGGTGCTGTTAAAACTGGTGGAAATGGAACTCATTCCGGCAGCAAAAATAGAGGCGATCAACAAACCCGAAACCCCTTGAGGGAGCTCGTTAACGATAAAATGAGGAAAAACTTTGTCGGGTGCATTGACCAAACCCTCGGGCAAACCACTGTTAACCTTATAATAGGCATATAAAGCAGTTCCGATAAACAAGAAAATAGCCGATACGGGCAAGTACAACATCCCTCCGTAAAAGGCAGATTTTTTGGCATTGGTATCAGAGGAAGAAACTAGATATCGTTGGATATAGTTTTGGTCAATCCCAAAATTTTGGAGGTTGATGAATATCCCATAGATAAATACCACCCAAAAAGTAGGTTCGATGATGGAACCCCCAAAGTCTCCCAAACTGAATTTATGATCCTCTATGGCCACTTCAAAAAGCTGGCCAGGCCCCTCGGGCATGCCCGAAACTAAAATGGCGACACAAAAGACGGCTCCCAATATCAAAACGATCCCCTGAATGGCATCGGTCCACAAAACAGCCTCTATACCACCAATGATCGAGTAAATCGTAACAAATACTCCTGTAAAAACGATGACCGTTACCATGTCCCAACCCAGTATCATGTTGATGGCCAGTGCCAACAAATAAATGATGGTACCCACCCGCATCAATTGGGTGGCAATGTAGCATAGAGAAACATAGATCTTGGCCCAAGGGCCAAAACGTTGTTCCATATAGGTATAGGCAGACGAACTGTTGATCCTGCAGTAAACGGGAACAAAATACCGGACCGTAATCAGCGCTGCGATGGGAATGGAAAGACTGAATACAAAGGCGTTCCAATTCGTCCCATAGGCACTGCCCGGCAAAGCCAAATAGCTGATACTGCTAACAAAGGTCGCAAAGATGGAAAGGGTTACCACCCACTGCGGTGTTCTACCCGATCCCAAAGTGAAAGACTTTGAAGTGCGTTTCTTAGAGAAAAAAATAACGCTCAAATAAAGCGTACCCATCAGATAGCCTAAAAAAACGATCAAATCAATACTGCTCATCGACACTCAGGATTAATCGAATTCCAGAACAACATGTTTGATGTTTTTTCTGTTATGGGTATAGCTGATATGAATTTTTCCATCGGTCGATTCAATTACAGCAGGATAACTGAATTCTCCCTTTTTTTCATTCTCCAAAGACAATACCTCTTGCCAATTCTTACCGGTTTTGGAGAGGGCCACCGATAATTTTGAACGCCCTTTTTTTCCTTTTACTGTTGGATTATAGACCAACAAATGGTAGCCGTTGGATAGTGTAATGGCATCCGTTCCGGAATTGGGATTGGGAAGTTCGGTTCGGGTAATGGAACCCCAAGTATCACCATTGTCATCCGAAAAGGCTTGCATGACGGAATTGTCTCTGCTCCTGCAAAGAACCTGAAGGTGCCGATCTCCCAATACCAAAATACTGGGCTGGATTACATTGAACTCCGTTTGAGGATCAATGGGGATTTTGGTCCACGACTTTCCGTCGTCAGTACTTTTTTCTACATGAACTTTCCAATTCAACCCCTGAGCAGTTATGGTTTCGGTACTCGAAGGAGAAAGTATGGTTCCATCATTCAACTGGATGGGTTTGTTCTTGATGGGGCCCAGAATATCCCGAGGAAGTCTTATTCCTTCAGACCATGTTTTTCCCTTATCATCAGAAGTTTTCACCATACCCCACCATTCGCGTGGAGAAGGACCCACTTTATAAAATAACCTCAATGTACCGGCTTGGGATTGAAATAAAACCGGGTTCCAACAGGGATAGAGTTCTTGATCAGCCGACACACCGGTATCGATCAATTGAGGGGCGTTCCATTGCTTTCCGTCTGAATGCGAAAGCCAAATAGAAACATCGTTCTTGCCTTCTCTGGAACCTCCAAAGGCAGCGACCAAAAATTTGTTTTCAGTCACCTCAACAATGGTAGAAGCATGACACTCTTTAAATGGAGGCGTGTCATAGACCATAATTTCACTTTTCTTTACCAAAATCAATTGAGCAGCTAGGGAGGGTGAAAAAATAAAAGACAAGATAAAAACTAAGGCAGACGGAATATTTAAAGTTGACATTTGTTATTCTAATTACACTCTAATGTATAAAAAATACAAATGTTGATGCACCTTTATTGAAATGCTTTAATAATTAAGTCGGATGGATCAGGCTTTTTAAGGGGAAAGAACCTTTGATCGTTTTAAACAAAAAAACACTAATAAACAGTGATTTTAATTGTTTAATTTTTGTTTGACGATGGTTGAGATGGTTTTACCATCTGCCTTTCCTGCCATTTCTTTACTGGCCATTCCCATGACTTTACCCATATCTTTCATTCCCTGGGCTCCTGTTTTGGCAACGATTTCGTCAATGATTTGTTCAATGTCTTGCTGAGATAGTTGTTCTGGTAAAAATTGGGCGATCACCTCAGCTTGGGCCTCCTCAGGGGCAGCAAGATCATCGCGATTTTGTTCTTTAAAAATCACCGCACTGTCTTTGCGCTGCTTTACCAGTTTTTGAAGTAATTTGATTTCTTCCTCTTCGGAGAGATCAGCATCTCCTGCAGTTGCAGTTTTGGCCAAAAGCACTGCCGATTTTATGGCTCTTAATGCTTCGAGCTTTAAAGAGTCTTTGGCACGCATTGCGGCTTTGAGTTCGTCAGTTAGGGAATTGAGTAAAGACATAAATTATTAATCTACATTATCGTGCAAAAAAGAGTTATTGGATCTCAATTGTATTTCGTCATTTTTATCATTATCGACCGACAA
>JAAZUX010000076.1 GCA_018623955.1 Flavobacteriaceae bacterium
GATCCCCCCTACGGTTTGAAAAAAGGGGACGACGACGCATTAAAAGAGTTGCCTTTCAACGGTGTGTTCAAACTTACACCTTCGGGAGAACTTTCTCTGATCATTGACGACCTGACCCGGCCCAATGGGATCGCCGTTTCCAATGATCAAAAAACATTATACGTTGCCATTTCTGATCCAAAAGACCGAAGAATCATGGCTTATGACATTACCCCCAATGGCGTTGAGAATGCCAGAGTGTTTTTTAACGATGATGCGCTGGCAAAAGGAAGCCGGGGAAACTTTGATGGACTAAAAATCCACCCTTCAGGAACGATTTTTACTACCGGTCCCGGTGGCGTTTTGATCATTACCCCCGAAGGCAAACACCTGGGCACCATTAAAACGCAGGAGAAAACTGCCAATTGCGCTTTTGACTCCAACTACGAATACCTCTACATGACAACCCACATGTACCTAACACGTATCAAATTATAAACTGGTGGAATTACACTCCATAGCCTGCGGTAATTTTAAATTGGATGGTGGTGCCATGTTTGGTGTTGTCCCCAAACTCCTTTGGGAGAAAACCAATCCTGCTGATGCAAACAATCGTATCGAAATGTGCAGCCGGTCTTTGTTGGTTGAGGAGGGCAACCGACTCATACTGATCGATACGGGAATGGGCAACAAACAAAGTGAAAAGTTTTTTAGCCATTATGACCGATGGGGAGACGAAAACTTGGACCAATCACTGCGTCAAAAAGGATTTCACAGGGACGACATCACTGATGTTTTTTTCACCCACCTACACTTTGACCACTGTGGTGATGCCGTGAAAAGAAACAACAAAGGGGTGCTTGAGCCTGCATTTAAAAATGCCGTCTTTTGGTCCCATGAAAATCACTGGCAGTGGGCCACCCAACCCAATCCTAGAGAGAAGGCCTCTTTCTTGCCTGAGAATATCTTACCCATTGAAAAAAGTGGTCAGCTTCAGCTGCTTAAAGGAGAAGACTTTTTACTGGAAAATACCCCTTTAGGTTTTGATATCATTCTGGTTAATGGTCACACAGAAAAACAAATGTTACCCCTAATAAAATACCAGGGAAAAACTTTGGTTTTTGCTGCTGATCTAATCCCAACAGTAGGGCATTTACCCATCCCTTATGTGATGGGATATGATACACGACCGCTGATGTCCATGGAGGAAAAAAGTCTCTTTTTGAATTTAGCCTGCGAAAAAGATTTCTTATTATTTTTAGAACATGACCCATACAACGAATTGATCTCTCTAAAGCAGACAGACAAGGGTGTAAGAATGGGAGAAAAACAAACTTTAGCAGAATTTTTTTAATGAAAAAACTCTTTTATTTACTCAGCTGCCCCTTGATGATTTCTTGTAGTACCATTAAGTTTGTGGGGAACCCCACAACTACCTCCTTGGTCGACTACAACAAAAAAGAGGCGCTGGTCGAATACGAGGAAAAATTCTGGCATTTGATGGATCTCCGCAGGGATAGTATTGCTGGAATGAGCGTAGATCGTGCCCATGACGAGCTGATCAAAGACCAAAAAGGAGAGACAGTAATTGTTGCTGTGATCGACTCTGGGGTGGATATTGATCACCCCGAGCTGCAAGAAATTATCTGGATCAATGAGGATGAAATTCCAAACAATCTGATCGACGACGATCAAAACGGATATGTTGACGACATCCACGGATGGAATTTTTTGGGTGAGTCCGAACTGGAAAACATGGAGTCTGTGCGATTACAAAGGAAAGAGACCCCCGGATCTGAAGCTTTTGAGAAGTTTGAAAAAGACCGCCTGAAAAATATTCAAAACAAAAAAGAAGAACTGGCTAGTATTGAGAGCATGATCCAAAAGTATCATGAGTCAGACAGTATCATCAAGCTTGTCCTTGGAAAGGAGAAATATTCCCTCGAGGAGGTTGAGAATTTTTCTCCTAAAACTTTTGCCCTAATGGAAGCTTTGATTTTTAGGCGTTTTTTGAGTGAGAATCAGCTGACAAAGTCGAAACTTGAGGTATACCAAAAAGGGGCGCAAAGTGGTATTGATGGCCATTATAATATTGATTTTGACGGTAGGGCTATCGTTGGGGATAACCCTGATGACATCAATGACCAAAACTATGGAAATGGAAACGTCATTGGCCCCAAAAAGGACGGTGCCAACCACGGGACCCACGTGTCCGGGATCATTGCTGCCAACCGAAACGATAAGAAAGGCAACAGGGGTGTTTATGATCAAGCCAAGATCATGGTTTTAAGGGCGGTGCCCGACGGTGACGAATACGACAAAGATATTGCTTTGGCCATACGCTATGCTGCAGACAACGGTGCTAAGGTGATCAATACCAGTTTTGGAAAAGGTTACTCTCCCCACAAAGAGTGGGTCTGGGACGCCTTGAAATACGCTGAAGAAAAAGATGTTTTGATTGTCAATGCTGCCGGGAACAGTGGAGCCAATGTTGACCCGGGAAATAAAAAAACTTATGTAACCGATGAACTTGACGGAAAAGAAATCGTTTCTAATTTTCTAACTGTTGGAGCTGTTGGTTCCTCCTACGGTAAAGAGCAAGTAGCTTCTTTTTCCAACTTTGGATCTGTAAACGTAGATGTTTTTGCTCCCGGATCGAAAATTTGGTCATCGGTTCCCCGCGGAAAATATGAGTTCTACAGCGGCACATCGATGGCGGCACCCAACGCCTCCGGAGTGGCTGCGGCAATAAGGTCTTTTTTTCCTAAATTGAAAGCCTATCAGGTTAAAAGAATACTAATGAATTCCGGTGTGCCGCTTTATCCAACGATCGAAAACCCCAAAACAGGAGAATTGGTTAATCCCAAAGTGCTGTCCAGATCAGGAAAAATGGTTAATTTATACAATGCCCTAATTTACGCCTCAAACAAAAGCTACAAAAAATGAGAACAACCTGTATTATCCTATTGCTTGCCCTGAGCTCAACATCTTATGCACAAAATTATTGGCAGCAAGCGGTTGATTACAAAATGGAGGTCGATATAGACGTCAAAACTTTTAAATTTTCAGGAGAACAAGAGTTGTTGTACACCAACAACTCCCCGGATAGTCTCAAAAAAGTTTTTTACCACCTCTACTTCAACGCCTTTCAGCCGGGGAGCGAAATGGCAGTAAGGATCAAAAACGGAAAGGACAAAAACACCCGATTTCGTGTTGATATTGACTCACTAAAATCCGATGAAGTTGGTTATTTGAACGTTTCTAACTTAAAACAAGATGGAAATGTATTAAAGTATGAACTTTCAGAAACCATATTGGAAGTGTTATTATCTCAACCCCTTGGCCCCGGAGAAAGCACTCGGTTGACTTTAGATTTTGAGGGTCAAGTGCCAAAGTTGGTGCGTAGAGCCGGTAGAGATTCTGCAGAGGGGGTGGCCCTTTCTATGGCGCAATGGTATCCCAAAATAGCAGAATATGACTACGAGGGCTGGAATGCTGAGCCTTATTTGGGAAGGGAGTTTCATGGCGTTTGGGGCAATTTTGATGTAAGCCTGACTCTGGATAAAAAATATGTCGTTGCGGCCAGCGGATACCTCCAAAACCCCGATGAGGTAGGCCATGGTTACAGCGAGAAAAGAGGGAAGTCAAAAAGGGGGAAACTAAAATGGCATTTCGTAGCACCAAAAGTACATGATTTTACTTGGTCCGCCGATCCCGATTATATTCACGACACTCATAAGGGGCCTAACGATGTACTCCTGCATTTCTTTTATAAGGACAACCCTAAATACAACGAAAACTGGAAAAACCTTCAGCCCAAGACTGCTGAGTTGATGCGCTTTTTCAATCAGACAATTGGTGAATATCCATATCGACAATATACCGTAGCACAAGGGGGTGACGGGGGAATGGAATATGCCATGCTCACCCTGATTACCGGTAATAGAAGTTTTGAGAGCTTGGTAGGCGTAACAGCACATGAGCTGGCCCATTCTTGGTTTCAGCATGTTTTGGCAACCAACGAGATGAAATACGAGTGGATGGACGAAGGTTTTACAACTTATATCTCCACTTTGGCCAAAGATAAAATTCTGAACCAAAACACCTTTTTTCCACTGCAAAGAACCTATGACAGTTATCTCTATTTGGCACGATCCGGAAAGGAGCAGCCACAACAAACAAATGCAAACCGATATGATTACAATCTGGCATATGAGATCTCAGCATACAGCAAGGGGTCAGTCTTTTTGAGTCAATTGGGTTATATCATTGGGGAAGATAAGTTGGCTAAAACCTTAAAAGAATATTATCGACTACATCAGTTCCAACACCCTGTACCGAATGACTTTAGACGAATTGCCGAGCGGGTGTCGGGCATTCAACTGAGGTGGTATTTGACGGATTGGACTCAGACAACTAACACCATTGACTATGGTATAAAGTCTGTTGAAGGAAAAGAATCTAAGACGGTTGTAAGTATTGAAAGAATTGGTTCTATGCCCATGCCTTTGGAGGTATTGGTGAACTTCAAAGACAGCCCTTCTGAGGTTCACTACATACCCATCCCTCTAATGAGGGGAGAAAAAGAAAACCCTTACTCGATGAAATGGACGGTACACAAGGATTGGCCTTGGGCTCGTCCGGAATATGAGTTAATGATCAATCATCCCAAAAGTAAAATAGTGGATATATTCATTGACCCGTCCTATTATATGGCCGACATCGACCGGGAAAACAATACTTATTTTAATCAGCCATGACCGAAAAGCATGGTTTGGAAAAGCTGAAAAGTAAAATTAGGATTGACCTTGTTTTTAAAAAAGGAAAGGCGGTGAGGTCCGGAGCTTTGATCTTGCATTTTTTTAATCCTAAAGAAGAGGTAAAAAAACCGCACCTTGGGGTGGGCGTTCCCAAGAAGTCAATACCGATGGCCTACCGGCGCAATCGAATAAAGAGACAAATAAGGGCCGTGATTCTTCAACAGGAGAAGGAGGTGCTCGATTCGCTTCCGCCTGGGTTTTACATGGTTTTATACAAGGGAAAATTTGGTGTTAGCTCTAAAAGTTTGTCTCAGGACTTTCAAGGCCTGATCAAGAGCTTTGTTGGGCAGGATTAAGGTACATGGCACAATGGGGAATCCCATCCTCTAAGTAAATTTTTCCTTTTTCAACGAAACCACACTGATTGTAAAACTTTTTGAGATAAACCTGTGCAGAAATTTTTATGGTTTGGTTGCCAAAATGTTCCTTACAAAAACTTATGCTTTTCTGAACCAAGTTGAAACCTATACCCTTCCCTCTTTCCTGTTTTTTGGTGACGACCCTACCAATCCTGGC
>JAAZUX010000077.1 GCA_018623955.1 Flavobacteriaceae bacterium
CGAAATATTGACCGATCACGCTTTTTGCGAACAAAAAGCAGCCAGTACTGCAATCTCCCTGATGGTCAGATATCCTGAAGAAAGTGAACTGGTTGAGGCCATGATTGCTCTGGCACAAGAAGAATTGAGTCATTTCGAAATGGTTCACCAACTCATACGCGAAAGAGGTTGGGTGTTGGGAAGAGAACGCAAAGATGAATACGTAAGGGATTTACAGCAGTTTTTCCCCAAAGGAGGGAGCAGAACGGATCAATTGGTTCACCAATTGCTCTGCGCTGCGTTGATTGAGGCCCGAAGCTGTGAACGATTTAGATTATTGTCGGAGTCGATTGCCGATAAGGCGCTTCAAAAATTTTACAAAAAACTCATGATCAGCGAAGCACACCACTATACCCTGTTCTTGAAATTGGCGCGTAAATATGGTAAAGATGAAAAAGCAGTCAATGAAAAATGGGACGCTTTATTGGAATTTGAGGCACAATTGATGGCTCAATTGGGTAAAAAGGAAACCATTCACGGTTAGCTTTTTTTGCGTTTGTTTTTGTGCATGTATTTTATCATACCATCCGAAAGTCCAAACTTGGGCACATAGATTTTTTGCCCCCCACTCCACTCTAAAGCTTTGAGGTAGATTCTTGCCGCAGGAATGATGACATCAGCACGATCAGGGTTGAGCTCAAACTTTACAATTCGCTCTTCATAACTGAGTGACTCCAACTCCAAAAATATCTGATTGAGTTTGATCATCGACAAAGGTTTTCCCTCCTTAATGTTGGATAATTTAAAAAGCTTATTGATGTTTCCCCCGGATCCCATTAAGGTAATTTTGCTATAGGGTTTTGCATTTTTGATGATCCAATTTCTTATGGCCTCCCACACCCTGTCATCCACCAAATTATTGATCAGTCTTACAGTACCAATTTTGAAAGACTTGGAACAAACCCTTTTGCCTTCATTGATAAAAGTGAATTCGGTACTACCACCACCAACGTCCACAAAAAGAAAAGTTTTTTGGGTATTTAAAAAGTCAGATATTTTACTGTTGGAAATAATTTCAGCCTCTTTCCTTCCATCAATGATCTCAATTTTGATTTCTGCCTTTTTTTTTACCTGTTCGACAACATCCCCGCTGTTGTTGGCCTCTCTTAATGCAGAGGTGGCATAGGCTTGATAATGAGAAACCCCATGAACTTTCATCAACAGTTTAAAGGCTTTCATGGCATTGACCATTCGCTTGAGGCTTTTTTTGGAGATTTCACCCAAGGTAAAAGAATCCTCCCCCAAACGTATGGGAGCCCTGACCAAAGCATTTTTCTGAAAGTGAACCCCTTCTTTGGTTTCGATGACATTTGAAATCAATACCCGTATGGCATTGGATCCAATATCAATGGCAGCATATTTTTTAATCTTCAATCCTATGGTTTCAATTTATTTTTAAAGTAAGCGTAAGTAGTCCATTGGGAGCGTTGTGTGGCTTGACCCAATTGAGGGATTACCATTTTGTTTTGTGGATTTTGATTGACAATTCTGGCCTTGATATTATCCTTCCAAGAAAGCTCAAAAGTATCTAAGATTTGTTGTTGTAATTCTTTATCATAAACGGGACAGGCCACTTCAATCCTATTTTCGATATTTCGCGTCATAAAATCAGCAGAGGACAAGTATATTTTTTTGTCTCCTGCATTCTCAAAAATGAGTACACGAGGATGCTCCAAAAACTTATCTACCACACTTACCACAGTGATATTTTCACTCAAGCCTTTTACTCCCGGAACCAAACAACAAATACCCCTGACAATCATTTTAATTTTGACCCCGGCTTGACTGGCCTCATATAGCTTGTCAACCAGAGGGTAATTTGTAATGTTATTCAGTTTGAGCGAAATACCCGAAGGAAGTCCGTTTTTGTGATTTTGAATTTCATTGTCGATCAGTTTTGATATGATCGAGGCAGTGTAGTGAGGGGATACGATCAGGTGTTTGTATTTTTTGATTTTATAACTCACCTCAAGGAAGTTAAATACTTTATTGACCTCTTTGAGTATTTTTTGGTTGGTGGTAAACAGGGTGTAATCGGTGTAAATCTTAGCAGTGGATTCATTGAAATTTCCGGTGCTGACAAAACCATATCGTCGATTTTTCTTATCGTGTTCCCTCTCAATGACACATATTTTGGAGTGGACTTTCAGTCCGGGAATCCCAAAAATCAATTGTACACCAGCTGCCTCAAGTTGTTCTGCGAAATTGATGTTATTTTCTTCATCGAAGCGCGCCTGAAGTTCAATTTGAACCAGTACTTTTTTTCCATTTTTTGCGGCATTGATCAAAGCACTGGCAATATGAGAAGCCTTTGACAAGCGGTAGATGGTTATTTTTATCGATTTGACCTTGGGGTCTAATGCCGCTTCCCTCAAAAACTTGATGACATATGAAAAATCTTGATAGGGTGCATAAAGCAAATAATCCTTTTGATCGATCGCATCCAATATATTTTCCTCCAAACTAAGCCCCGGTATGGGAAGTGGAGGAAAAGAAGAATACAACAAATCCGGACGATCCAGGCTGGGAAAGCCCATATAATCCCTTCGCTGGTGATACTTTCCGCCGGGAATCAGACTGTCGGTAGAGGCAATATTGAGTTTTTCCATCACAAAGCGAAGGGTTGGCTCCGGAATTTCTTTGTCATAAACCAATCTGACAGGATCACTAATCATTCGATCTTTTACACTGAGGGTTATTTTTTCAACATAACTAATG
Source organism: Flavobacteriaceae bacterium (assembly GCA_018623955.1). Next base: position 2,758 of record JAAZUX010000077.1, read on the forward strand.
GATACATCTTCCTCTAAATCCAATTCGGCATCACGGGTGATTTTTACCATGTGTGCCTGAATGCTTTTGTAGTTGAAAAAGCTAAAGATCATATGAAAATGGTAGCGAATCAAATCATCCAGCATCATAATGTATTGCTTTCCATCACTGTTCTTTGGCAATACCACGAATCTTTTGGCATCTTTGGGCATCTCGATCAGCGCATAAATATTTTGATCTGATGCTTCATCCAAGGTCATGGTTACGATCAAAAAGGCCTTGTTAGCAGACAAATCTTGATCCCTGTTTTGGGACAAAATGATGGTTACCAAAGCAGGGTTTACATTTTGTATAAAATAATTCTTTAGGAAATCTTCCTGCTCGGGCTTTACCTCATTTTGATCGATAAAAAAGATGTTTTCCCTTTCCATCTCTTTGTAAATTCCATTGAGGATTTTTAGGCTTTCGTCCTGAAGCTCAATTACTTTATTGGTGATTTCCTTGAGCAATGCCTCTGCACTTCTGCCTGCAAAAACCCTTTTACCCGTTTTACTGGATTGTGCAATTCGTTTTACGGTGGCATATCGAACTTGGAAAAACTCGTCCAAATTATTAGAGAAAATTCCCAAAAAACGCAGGCGTTCCAATAGCGGTACATTTTTGTCATTGGACTCTTGTAAAACACGAGCATTGAAATCGAGCCAACTGATTTCTCTATTGATGTATTTGGGAGTTGCACTCATATCCGTTAAACATTATTTTTTTTCTGACCCAATATTACTTCTCCCTTAAATAAATTACTCCATTGATCTCCGTCAAAAGAAACCTTTGCAACTCCGGCAGTCCTAAGGTGATTGATGCCTGCATCCGAAAAATGATTGATCACCTCGGTAAAAGCAGGATTGTGTCCAACCAAAACCACTTTGCTCCACCGATCATCCAGGGCATAAACATAGTCTATTACACTAAAACCCGAAAAAGTATAGAGTTGATTATCGATCATCAATTTTTCCATTGGAATACCCAATTCACGGACCACAATCATGGCAGTGTGCAGGGCCCTGATCGCTGGACTTGAGATGATGATCTGAGCTTTTGTAAAAAAATCACTCTTTTGATGAGATTTCTTTTGGATTCTCTCAATCCCTTCCTGGGAGAGTGGTCTGTTGATATCATCAACCCTGTAAGCTCTATTGGATTTGGCGTGCCTTAAAATGACAAGTTCTTTCATCAGTTAAGGAGCTAAACGTTTTGTTTTCCAATCTATACCGTCCAAATAACAACAAATTCTGTCATGCATGCGGTTGGGACGACCTTGCCAAAACTCAATTTCCTGGGGTCGTACCAGTATCCCTCCCCAATGATCCGGACGGGGGATTTCTGTATTTTCAAACTTTTCCTCTAAAGAAGCTTGCAGGTCTTCCAAAAATTTTCGATCGGAAATGACTTCACTTTGTGGGGAGACATGGGCTCCTAATTGACTTCCCCTTGGACGCGAATCAAAATATTGATCCGATTTTTCGGAAGACAATTTTTCGGCTTCTCCTTTGATGATGATTTGCCGCTCCAAACTCGGCCAATAGAATGATAATCCAACTTTGGGATGATTCATTAGAGATTTGCCTTTTTCACTGTTGTAGTTGGTAAAAAACACAAAACCTTCATCCGAAAAATCCTTGAGCAATACAACCCTAGCACGGGGAAAACCGTCATCACCAAGTGTAGTGAGACTCATTGCATTGGCTTCATCTATGGCATCCGCCTCTTTGGCCTCATAAAACCAGGTTTGGAAAAGCTGTAAGGGGTTGTCTTTGACATGATGAAAGTCCAGGGTTCCCTTTTCGTATGATTTACGTAAATCAGCCAACTTAGGTTTCATCTCTTTACTACTCATACAGCAAATTTACGATTAATCCCTCAGACTAAATATCAAATATTTTACCATCTGCAGCCAATTCAACCGCATCAAAAAAGGGAGCAGCCTCCGTTAAAAATCTGTTTTTGTCCCGATAACGTGATGAGAAATGTCCCAAAACCAGCCGTTTAACTTTTGCCAGTTGGGCAATTTTTGCTGCTTGTGCTGCTGTACTGTGTTTGGTCTTTTCGGCCAAATTTTCGTGGGCATCCAGGAAAGTGGCTTCGTGATAAAGTAAATCAACGCCTTTAACCAAAGGCACTACAGATTCATTATAGGCAGTATCACTACAAAATGCATAACGTTTGATAGGATTGGGATCCAGTGAAACCATATCGTTTTTGAGTTCGGTTCCGTCCTCCAAAACTAAATCCTTTCCATGTTTAAGGTTCTGAAAATCGTAATGAGGGATGTTGTAGTTTTTTATTTTTTCTTTGTTCAACCTCCTCAAACCAGGCTTTTCCTGAAACAAAAATCCATTGGTATAAACACGATGATCGAGTGGGATGGTATGAACCGTAAGTGAATCATCCTCAAAAATCAGTACCGATTCTTTCTTTTCCAATTCGTGAAAGAATAAATTGTAATTGGTCCAAGAGTTGGCCAGTTTAAGCTGGAGTGTAAGTA
>JAAZUX010000078.1 GCA_018623955.1 Flavobacteriaceae bacterium
GCTCCCCCGTATTTCCCTTTTTGCTCGTGGGGCAATGTCCCTTTGGCGATCGGAATACGAACCAAATTTTTCTTGGCATCTTCAACAGCTTTGGCAATGGCTTCGGAAACTTCCTTCGACTTTCCAAGTCCTTGTCCTACGACACCATTTTCATCTCCCACCACTACAATAGCAGAAAATCCAAATGCACGACCTCCTTTGGTCACTTTGGTAACACGCTGAACACCTACCAATCGATCTTTTAGATCAAGTCCCGCAGGTTTTACCAATTCAACATTTTTATAATCTTGATACATATACTTTTTTTAAAAATTTAAACCTGCCTCACGTGCTCCGTCAGCCAGTGACTTAACCCTACCATGATACAAATAACCACTTCGATCAAAACCAATGGTACTTACACCCGCTTTTTTGGCGCGTTCTCCAACCAGTTTCCCAACCAACTGAGCTTCGCCAACTTTATTATCAGCTTTGGCATCTGCCACTTCTTTATCTCTTGAAGATGCAGCAGCAATGGTCTTTCCATTCACATCGTCGATGACTTGTGCATAGATTTCCTTATTACTTCTGTAAATAGACAAACGAGGCTTTTCGGCTGTCCCCTGAATGGTTTTTCTAATCCTTAAATGGATTCTGTTTCTTCTGGCTGATTTTGTTAATCCCATATCGATTTGATTATGCAGATTTACCTGCTTTTCTTCTAATTTGTTCTCCTACAAACTTCACTCCTTTTCCTTTGTAAGGTTCAGGTTTTCTGAAAGATCGAATCTTTGCGGCTACATAACCCAACAACTGCTTGTCATGAGAACTAAGTTTAACAATCGGATTCTTTCCTTTTTCAGACACCGTCTCTACTTTAACCTCGGGGGCGATATCAAATAAGATATTGTGAGAAAAACCCAATGCTAAATCCAATTTTTGACCTTGGTTGCTCGCACGGTACCCAACTCCTACCAATTCTAATTCCTTGGTAAAACCTTTGGAAACGCCTTCAACCATATTGTTGACCAAAGCACGGTAAAGACCGTGTTTTGCTCGGTGGTCTTTGGAGTCGGAAGGACGTTTTACGGTTAAAATATTATCGTCCAACTCAAAAATCACATCACTGTAGTCTTGAGTCAATTCTCCCATTTTTCCCTTCACAACAATTTTATCCGATTGGATGTCGATATTGACACCTTCAGGGATACTAATGGGATTGTTACCTATTCTAGACATTTTTGTTCTTTTTACTTCTTTTTAATAAACGTAACAAAGTAATTCTCCCCCAACGTGCTGAAGCGAAGCTTGCTTTCCGGTCATCACTCCCTTGGAAGTAGAGACAATTGAAATCCCTAATCCGTTTAAAATTCTAGGATAACTGTCTGCCGAAGTATACTTTCGCAGACCGGGGGTACTGATTCTCTGTATTTTTTTGATCACAGGCTCTTTGGTAATATTATCATACTTGAGTGCAATTTTGATATTACCTTGATGGTTTTCCGTTTCTTCAAACTTGTAACTCAAGATATAACCTTGATCGTACAATATTTTGGTGATCTCTTTTTTTAATTTTGACGCAGGAATGTCTACCACCATATGTCCGGCGGAGCTGGCATTTCTGATTCGGGTCAAATAATCTGCTATAGGATCTGTAAACATATCTTTTTTATTATTGAATTACCAGCTTGCTTTTGTTACCCCTGGAATTAATCCTTTATTGGCCATTTCTCGGAAGGTTACCCTAGAGATTCCAAACTGACGAATGTACCCCTTAGGACGACCGGTGAGCTTACAACGGTTGTGCATTCTCACTGGAGAGGCGTTGCGCGGCAATTTTTGTAAAGCTTCGTAATCCCCAGCTTCCTTTAGGGCTTTTCTTTTTGCAGCATACTTGGCAACTATTTTCGCTCTTTTTCTCTCACGAGCTTTCATTGATTCTTTGGCCATAACTAACTCTTTTTAAAGGGTAATCCCAATTCACTCAACAATGACTTTGCTTCCTTATCTGTTTTGGCAGACGTAACAAAAGAAATATCCATTCCTGAAATTTTATTAACCTTGTCTATGTCAATTTCGGGGAAAATGATTTGTTCTGTAATCCCCAAATTATAATTTCCTCTTCCGTCAAAGCCATTGGCTTTGACACCTTGAAAATCTCTTACCCTTGGAAGCGCAGCAGTAACCAGTCGGTCTAAAAATTCATACATGCGCTCTCCTCTGAGGGTTACTTTAGCACCAATAGGCATTCCTTTACGAAGCTTAAAAGCAGCAACGTCTTTTTTGGAAATGGTAGAAATGGCTTTCTGGCCTGAGATTCCTGTCAATTCATCAACTGCGTAGTCGATCAATTTCTTATCGGCCACAGCAGCACCTACTCCACGGCTGATGACAATCTTTTGAAGTTTGGGAACTTGCATTACATTGGCATACCCAAATTCTTCTTTCAACGCAGCAACAATGCGGTCGTTGTATTCTTTCTTAAGTCTTGCTTGATAACTCATTACACTACTTCATTATTTTTTTTTGCAAAACGAACCTTGTTTCCATCTTCTACCCGATATCCCACACGAGTAGCTTCACCCTCGGCTGTGGTCAAAGAGAGGTTAGAAATATGGATCGGAGCTTCTTTTTCAACAATTCCTCCTTGAGGATTTTGAGCACTGGGCTTGGCGTGTTTTTTGATCATATTAACCCCCTCAATGATGGCTTTGTTTTGATCGCGCATCACTTTGATCACCTTACCTTCAGAACCTTTGTGTTCTCCGGCTATGACCAGTACCTTATCGTCTCTTTTGATTTTTATCTTGCCCATAATTGTGGTTTAAAGCACTTCCGGTGCCAATGATACGATTTTCATAAATTGCTTGTCGCGAAGTTCTCTTGCCACAGGGCCAAATACACGTGTTCCTCTCATTTCTCCCGTAGGATTCAACAATACGCAAGCATTGTCATCAAAACGAATATAGGAGCCATCGGCACGACGAACCTCTTTGGTCGTACGCACAACTACCGCTTGCGATACTTGTCCTTTTTTGACAGTTCCTGAGGGGGACGCATCTTTGACAGATACGACGATCTTATCTCCTAGAGAAGCATATCTTCTTTTGGTTCCTCCCAATACCCTAATCGCCAAAACTTCTTTGGCTCCGGTATTATCAGCTACTTTTAATCTGGATTCTTGTTGTAACATGATTATTTAGCTCTTTCTATTATTTCAACCAATCGCCAGCATTTTGATTTACTCAAAGGACGGGTTTCCATTATCTTAACTGTATCGCCGATGTTGCAATCATTGAGGTCATCGTGCGCGACGTATTTTTTGGTCTTTAAAACGAATTTTCCATACATGGGGTGCTTCACCCTTTTGACCTCTGATACAACGATGGACTTCTCCATTTTATTGCTGGTCACAATCCCAATACGTTCCTTTCTTAAATTTCTATTTTCCATGTCCTCAGGCGATAATTTCATTTTGCTTGGCAGTAATAGCCGTCAACAATCGGGCTACTGTTTTTCTGACTGTTTTGATTTGTAAGGGATTTTCCAGTGGGCTAACGGCATGATTCATCTTCAGATCAGACAGTTGCTTTTGAAACTCTGCCAGCTTGTCTTGCAAGTCCTCAAGGGATAATTTTTCGATTTCTGATTTTTTCATTTTCCTCTAAAATTAAGCTTGAAAATCTCTAGCAATGATAAACTTCGTTTTAACGGGTAGTTTTTGGGCAGCCAATCTCAAAGCTTCCTTAGCGACATCCAATGGAACACCTGCTATTTCGAACATAATTCGACCCGGCTTAACAACAGCCACAAAATATTCCGGAGCTCCTTTTCCTTTACCCATCCTTACTTCCAAAGGCTTTTTGGTAATGGGCTTGTCCGGAAAAATTTTGATCCACAATTGACCCTCTCTCTTCATGTATCGAGTAGCAGCAATCCTTGCAGCTTCGATTTGTCGGGAGGTAATGAATTTTGAATCCAAAGACTTGATGCCAAACATACCATTGGAAAGCTGGCTTCCTCTTTGGGAAATTCCCTTCATGCGCCCTTTTTGCGCTTTTCGGAATTTGGTTCTTTTAGGTTGTAACATTTTACCTATCTATTATTGTTGTTTCTTCTTCTTTGCTGACGTCCACCGGATCCACCGCCTTTGTTGTTTCCGCCACCAGATTTTTTGGACATACCTACCAAGGGCGAAAGCTCTCTTTTACCAAACACTTCGCCTTTCATAATCCATACTTTGATGCCCAAACGTCCGTATGTCGTGTGTGCCTCAACCAATGCATAATCGATATCTGCTCTGAAGGTTGACAACGGAATTCTCCCTTCTTTGTATGATTCTGATCGTGCCATTTCTGCACCGTTCAATCGACCGGAAATTTGGATTTTGATACCCTCTGCATTCATACGCATGGAAGCAGCGATTGCCATTTTGATGGCACGTCGGTAAGAAATTCTACTTTCGATCTGACGAGCAACACTTGCGGCAACCAACTGGGCGTCTAGCTCAGGTCGTTTGATTTCAAAAATGTTAATTTGAATGTCTTTATTGGTAATCTTTTTCAATTCCTCTTTAAGCTTGTCTACCTCTTGCCCAGCCTTACCAATGATGATCCCAGGACGTGCCGTGGTGATGGTGATGGTGATGAGTTTAAGGGTACGCTCAATGATTACGTTAGAAACACTGGCTTTGGTCAAACGGGCGTGGATGTATCTTCTGATTTTATCATCTTCAGCCAAATTGTCTCCGTAGTTTCGACCGCCGAACCAATTGGAGTCCCATCCTCTGATGATTCCCAAACGATTACCGATAGGATTGGTTTTTTGTCCCATATTAATTTTCTAAATTATTAGCTCCCAATACCAAGGTTACATGATTGGAGCGTTTTCTAATTCTATGTGCTCTTCCTTGTGGAGCAGGACGCAGACGCTTTAGCATCTTTCCACCATCCACTTTGATTTCTTTAACAAACAAAGCTGCTTTTTCGACATCAGCCTCTTCGTTTTTTGCTTGCCAATTGGAAATGGCAGACATCAAGAGTTTTTCCAACTTTCTGGAAGCCTCTTTTGGACTGAATTTCAAAATGGCCAAAGCCTTATTGACATCTTCTCCTCTAACTTGATCGGCAACCAATCTCATTTTACGAGGCGAGGTCGGACAATTGTTGAGTTTGGCAAAAGCTATACTTTTGTTAGCCTCTTTTATCTCAGCCGCGGATTCTCTTTTACGTTTTCCCATGTCCGTA
>JAAZUX010000079.1 GCA_018623955.1 Flavobacteriaceae bacterium
CTGTTGCTTACAAAAGCAATGCCTCAAAATATTTTAAAGACAAATCCCTATTCCAAAAGATCATTAATGGATTGCACTTTTGGTGTAAAAATGATTTTGTAGGAGAGAATTGGTGGAATAATCAGATTGGTACCCCAACGAGCTTGATAGAACTGATGTTGGTCATCGGAGAGCAACTCCCTGGGGGGTTGATTGCAAAATCGCAAGAGATCATCAATCGAGCTGATATCAACAAGGGGGGCTCACGACCCGGTGGTGATCGAATCAAAGTATCTTCTATCGCTGCCAAAAACCAACTTTTTTTGAATGATCAAACCCAATTTGAATTGATCATCAACATCATAGAAAATGAAATTAAGTTTGTGGATTGGATCGGTAACGATTTTGGTTATACCTATTCAAAATCCAATACCGGGGGATTTAACGAGTTTTTAAAAGCCAATGGCAGGGGATTGCAATACGATTACAGTTTTCACCACAGAACCGATGGAGTGAATAATACCCTCTCCTATGGTCTTGGGTGGGCCGATGCTTTTGTGGAATGGGCCTATTATGTAAGAAATACCGATTATGCTTTTTCGTCAGAAAAAACAAAGATTTTGGTCAACTATTACTTGGACGGTGTTTGTAAGACTTCCGTTTATGGGGTAAAACCCGATTTCGCTGCCAAGAACAGAAGTATTTCAAGGATTGGAAGTACCAAAGCCTTTAATAATGAGATTCCCGAAAAGATCGTAGCACTGACCGACTACCGATCAGACGAATTGAAAGAAATTATAAAATTGAGGTCGAAACCTACCGATGTCAGACCGATTTCACACGCTACCTTTTACTGGAACAGCGAGCATTTTACCTTTCAAAGACCCAACTTTTATTCTTCAGTCAGATTGTATTCCTCCCGAAACATGAACATGGAGAGTCCCTACAACAGTGAGGGATTATTGAATCATCACAGAGGTGACGGTGCCAACCACATTTATGTCAATGGGAATGAATACGATGACATTTCACCTGTTTTGGACTATCAGAAAATTCCCGGAACGACGGTTGTACAAAAAGATCAATTGCCCCATCATCGTGAAATTAAAAAACTGGGCTTGACTGATTTTGTGGGTGCCGCAACCGATGGACGCTATGGAGTTGTAGGTTTTGATTTTAAAAGTATTCATGATCCATTGGTGGCCAGAAAATCATGGTTTTTCTTTGATAACCAATATGTGTGTATGGGTTCCGGTATTTCTGCAAAATCCAAAAATGAGGTCTGTACCACCATCAATCAATGCCATTTGAATGGGGAGGTAAATGTTTCCACAAAAGGAAAGCAGATCAATATCGACAAGGGTTTGAAGGCTTTTGAGCAGGTGGATTGGATTCATCACAATGGAGTTGCCTATTTTCCCCTAAGCCCTCAAAAAATTAATATTCAAAATGAAGAAGTTAGTGGTAGCTGGTGGAGCATCAACAAGCAAATTGACTCTCCAAAGGATAAGGTCAACAAGGACGTATTTAAAGTTTGGTTCAATCACGGTCCAACTCCCGACAATGCTTCCTATACCTATATCGTAAGGCCGAACACCCTTTTGGATGAATTGAAACAGGGAAACCACCTCAATCCCATTAAAATTTTGTCCAACACCCCCTATTTACAAGCTGTTCATCATACCAAGCTGAATCTAATCCAAGCTGTTTTTTACAGATCAGATCAGTTGATGCTAGGGGAGGACTTAAAAATTCAAGCTACAGCTCCCTGTATCGTTATGTTTCAAATGAATGAAAATGAAGAGATTGAAAGAATTACAGTGAGCGACCCCAACAGGAAATTGTCCGCATTGCTTCTGAGGGTATCCAAAAAATTTGAGATAAACGGAGAAAGTTTTAAATCAAGATGGATGGCAGAAGAAGGTTTGACCGAATTTATTATAGACCTGCCCCAAGCAGGATATTCGGGACAGTCGGTATCTGTAGAAATCAATTAATAGATTCAATTGCTATTATTTTTTCTACTTTAAGAACCTTAACATGGGTAAGTAAACCTTGATCTATTTTAGCTTTCAAAAAACAAGGAAAGAAAACTCTTACAAAAAATTAGAAAGTTTAATTATCTGTCAGATAATTGGGGTTTAAAAAACAATCTTTGATTGCAGCGGGTATCCTCATGGGTTTTCGAATGACAGGATCAATATAACACCATTGTGTTTTGGAGCGAACTAATAATTGATTGCTGTTATCGTCAAAAAACTCCACCACACGTGTGGACAGTGGTCCACGAACTTCTTTGACATGGGTTTCAACCCTTAGGGTGTCCCCCAAAAAAGCACCCAGTTTGTAAGTCACCTCATGGTTTCTTACCATCCATACGGCAGAAGGCTCTGAGGTCAAGGGCTTGATCATTTGCCAATGAGCTTTGGCTATTTCTTGTGCCCAATACAAATACTGAACATTGTTGACGTGGTTCAGGTCGTCCAGATGTTCTTTTTTGACCTGATGCTTAAGGATAAATCGATGACTCATTCTTTGGGGAGAATTTTAACTTCAAATAATTTACTCCAATTTTTTCCTGTAACAAAAAAAGTTTTTCTTTTGGGGTGGTAGGCTATACCATTGAGTACATCCAAATTGGAGACTTGTTCGACTTTACTTTTTAATCCCGAAAAATCAATAACCCCCTCAACCGCACCACTTTGTGGATCGATGATGATGCCTACTTCTTTTTTGAATTGGTAGGTGTTGGCATAAATTTTTCCGTCTACCCATTCTAATTCATTGATTTTTTTTAGGGCGTTTTTGTCGGTCATCACCTGTATCTTATCCATTTCTTTTTGGGTCTGGGGATCCAAAATCCAAATTTGATGTGTTCCATCGGACTTGTACAGCCTTTGGCGGTCATTACAGAGCCCCCAGCCTTCTTTACTGTTTTGATAGGCAAAAGAGCGCTCCATTTTAAGTTGGTCGGGCTGGTATTGAAAACCCATGTTGCCCTGCCATGTCAACTGATAAAGTTTGTCGTTTAAAATGGAAATGCCTTCTCCAAAATAAACCTGATCCAAGGCGATTTGTTTGTAGACTTCACCGGTCTTAAAATCAACTTTGCGTAAACTGGATTTCCCCTTAAGTCCTGTGCTTTCATATAAGGTATCACGGTAAAATTCTAATCCTTGCGTATAGGCAGTTTTGTCGTGGGGGTATTCATTGAGGATGGTGTAGGTGTATAATTTTGGTTTTGAGGCAGAAACAATGCTGATATTTTCTTTGTATTCTAATTTATTACTGGAAATGTATATCGAGGCTGTTAGATCGTAAATCCCCAATGATATGTTGTTCAAAGGTTGAACATCACTGATTTTTTTACCATCCAAATGGTAAACTACCGAATCAATGGGGTGATTTTTTTTATTAACAATGTTAAATTTCAGCGTATCATTGGGTGTGAATTTTTTACTTTTTTCCACAAAACTTAGTTTAAAATCTTTTGTGATGTCAGTATTGCACTTGAGCAAAAGCAAGGACAGGAGTAAAATCCAAATTTTCATTTATTACGGGTCTATTTTGTGTTTAAAATTAAGAATTTAAAATAATTGTCGAACGCTATAAACCTATTATATTTGTTGTGGGCAAGTCCTGCACAACCAGCTCCTGCCGAATCCCCCCAGGGCGGGAACGCAGCAAGGGTAGGCGGTCGTAGCGGTGTGATGTAGATCGCTTGCCCATTTTTATTTTTCATGACTAAAGTAATTTTAATTACGGGTGCCTCTTCCGGCCTTGGCAAAGCCACTGCTTCATATCTGTCAGCAAAGAATTACCGTGTTTACGGCACTTCCAGGGACCCCAAAAAATACAATTCCAATGCAGGTTTTGAGCTGCTGCCTTTCGATTTGAATCAACCGGAAACTGCTCGGGGATTGGTTGATCAATTAATTGAAAAGGCAGGACGCATCGATGTATTGATCAACAACGCAGGGGCAGGAATGACAGGACCCGTTGAAGAAACTGATGTTAGGGCGATCAAGTCCCATTTTTCCACCAATTTATTCGGCCCGTTGGCCTTGATCCAAAAAGTATTGCCTGTAATGCGAAAACAAAAGTCGGGTTTGATCATCAATGTCACTTCTATTGGAGGTTATATGGGGCTGCCTTTTAGAGGTTTGTATTCTGCTTCTAAGGGGGCTTTAGGCATAACTTCAGAAGCACTTCGAATGGAGGTCAAACGTTTTGGTGTTGATGTAGTAACATTAGCTCCTGGAGATTATGCTACCGACATTGCTGCAAGACGTATTTATACCCCATTAAAAAAAGAGTCCCCTTATCACGATCTCTATAAATTCTCTCTCGACACTATCAATGAGCATGTTGATCAGGGAAGTGATCCCAATGATTTTGCCCGAATGGCACATAAAATCATCAAACTGAAAAAAAGAAAGGTACATTACCGATCCGGTTCATTTCTTCAAAAATTATCACTATGGCTCAAAAGGCTGTTGCCAGACACTGTTTTTGAAAAGATGATCATGAACCACTATAAAGTTTAACCTTAATCCACTATTAATGAAATTTTTTATTGACACTGCCAATTTAGACCAGATTAAAGAGGCCCAAGACTTAGGGGTTTTAGATGGTGTAACCACCAATCCCTCCCTTATGGCCAAGGAGGGTATTACAGGAGCGGACAACATCCTCAAGCATTATGTAGCCATTTGCGAGGCTGTAGAGGGAGACGTATCAGCCGAGGTCAATGCCGTTGATTTTGAAGGCATGGTCAAAGAAGGGGAACAACTGGCAGGCTTGCACCCTCAAATCGTTGTAAAAATTCCCATGATCAAAGACGGAATTAAAGCCTTAAAATACTTTTCAGATCGCAATATCAAAACCAATTGTACACTCATTTTTTCGGCAGGACAAGCACTTTTGGCGGCCAAAGCCGGAGCAACCTATGTTTCTCCATTTATTGGACGATTGGATGATGTATCTACCGATGGAACTTTTTTGATCAGTGAAATCAGAGAGATTTATGACAATTATGCCTTTGAAACGGAAATCTTGGCAGCCTCGGTTCGCCACACCATTCACATCATCAATTGTGCCAAAATAGGGGCAGATGTAATGACCGGGCCGCTCAATGCCATTACAGGTCTGTTGAACCACCCACTAACAGATATAGGGTTGAAGAAGTTTTTGGAGGATTACAAAAAAGGAAATTAATTTAATGGAGTAAATC
>JAAZUX010000080.1 GCA_018623955.1 Flavobacteriaceae bacterium
GAAAAAGTAGCATCTATAGAAAGTACCACAGGATTATCCACCATGGCATTGAGGATGTCAATTCCCTTTTGAAAATCTTCCTTATTATTCTTAAGTAAAAATTGAAAGTCAACATCCAAGGGTGCTGATGCATAGGTAGAAATATAAATCGCTTTGGGAGTCACGTCCGGATTGGCTGTGATACCATAAGGTCTTTCTTTGATAAAGGGCCAAGCCCCACTTTTTAAAAGAATTTCGGTTATGTTTTCGCGATTCAAAGATTTAGAGGCAGGTATTTTGTGTGTTATCACATCGCCTTCTTGCTCTTCAATGACAATTTTTAAAATTTTTCTTTTGGCCCCCCTGATCACTTCTTTTACGGTTCCGGATACAGGCGAAACGAATAAGATTCGGGGATCTTTTTTGGAATGGAAAACAGGTGCTCCCTTGGCAATTTTATCTCCTTCTTTAACCATCAGGCGAGGAACAATTCCAAAAAAATTGTCAGGTTTTAGAGCAAATGTTTTGGAAGGGGAAGCATCTGACAAGATTTTTTCAGACTCACCTTTCAATTGAATGGTTGCACCTCTTCGGATGCGAATGCCTACAGACATAATGTGAAAGTTTCTAAAATCTGTCAAATTTACTAATAAAGCCTCACCCCTTAAAATGAATAAATGGCAAAAATGAATAATTTATAACTATTCTAAATAGTCGTTTAACTTTTGTATGAAAGCGGTCTGACAATGATCCGCCAAATGCATTTAAATTCCTAATTTTACGCTATGTTTAAAAATTACTTGCTTAAACGTTTTGTATTTATCCTCTGTTCTATACAACCGGTTTTGGCACAAAATCCTTTAGAAAAAGTAGTTGGTCAATCCATTAAATCCATTGTTTTCAAAAACCAAACTTCCGAAATTCAATTTCCCATCCAAAAACTGGGAGAACCTTTCCAATTGCATTTCGATGATCTTAACGGAGATGAAAGAAATTACTATTACAAAATCAAATATTTTAATCACGATTGGACGGCTTCCAACTTGTTTCAAAATGAATATCTCAGAGGTTTTGACAATTTGAGAATCGAAAATTATCAAACTTCCTTCAACACCCTCCAACCCTACACCCACTACCAACTCGATTTGCCCAATGAACAAACGGAATTATTAATCTCAGGAAATTATCGGTTGGAAATCTACAACGAAGCAGACGAAATGGTTTTTTCCAGAAGATTTTTGATTTATGAAGACGGAGCCACAGTGAGTGCAGGGGTTTTCAGAACCCGTGATCTTGAATTTTACAATACACACCAAAGTGTTCAATTCTCCATTAGCCCTCCAAAGGGGGAATTTTTTCGTGATCCTCAAAATCAATTACACGTCACCATCCTCCAAAACGAACAGTGGAATACTGCAATTGACGAGCTAAAGCCTCAATACAACAACGGCAGTCGTTTGGAATACCGTTATGATGCTGAAAGTAGATTTGAAGGAGGTAATGAATATCTTTTTTTTGACACCAAGAATATTCAAATCACCAGTGCCAACGTCAGTATGGTGGAGTTGAATCGTTTGTATGAATCCTACCTGACGACTAATTTCTTACGCAGGGGATACCCCTACAGCTTTACCCAAGACCTCAATGGAGATTTCATGATCAGAACCCTGCAAGGTTCAGAAAACGGGAATATTGAAGCAGACTACAGTTGGGTTCATTTCAGCTTGTCTGCCCCGGTATTGCTAAAAGATCAAGAAATTTATGTCTATGGAAAATTCAACAACTATGAGCTGAATGAAGCCAATAAAATGTATTACAATCCAGCTTTGGAAATTTATGAGGGGGTAATATTACTCAAACAGGGGATTTACAATTACAAATTTGTAGCCAAGACACCACAGTCCGAATTGAACAATGCCATTTGTGGCTCTCACGCCCTAACCGAAAATCGATATTTAATTTTTGTCTACTATAGATATTTTGGAAATCTTTATGATTCTTTGATCGGTGTGGGTAAAACTTCGTCTTTTGAAATTATTGATTAATAGGGTTTTATTTAACTTTTTACAGTTGACAATCACAATAATTTTAGTTATATTAGATATTTATAATTATTAATTAATCTGATGATTCAACAGGTCACAAGAGGAATAAAGATCTCAGTGGAGACTGACTATGAAGGAAGTTTCCTCAAGGACAACGTTCTTCACTATGCCTTTACCTACCGAATTGAAATAGAAAATCAAAGTAAGAGTTCTGTTCAATTGTTGACTCGTCATTGGAAAATCATAGAGGCTTTGAATAAAACCCAATACGTCAATGGCAATGGGGTGGTCGGTAAAAAACCTGTCATTAACCCCGGTGAAGTTCACAAATACAAATCCGGCTGTTTGCTTTCCTCTGCTCTAGGAGCCATGAAAGGAGCCTACATCATGATTGATTTTTCTTCTACCAAAAAGTTTAATGTAGAAATACCCCCTTTCAAACTCTCTGCCCCCTTTGTTCTCAACTAGTTCAAGGGATAATAAACCAGTTTTTTTGTTTCAAAAAACGCTTCGCTAAAATATTCTTTTAACGGTACTACCTGTGCCTTTTTAAAAGCTGAAAGTTCTTCTTTTAAATCCCCCCCCTTAAGACACAAAAAACCATTTCTAATGGAGTGATTCTGTTGATAACTGATCTTCTCAGCCGACCAATGGACCAGTGTTTCCAATGGAGCTACGGCTCTACAAACGACAAAATCAACCTCCAATTCCAAATTTTCTACCCGCTCATAGTGGGTACTGATGTTGTCTAATCCCAATTTCTCTTTTACATCATTGATGACTTTAATTTTCTTTCCGATACTGTCTGCCAAATGAAATTGTACATTGGGGAACATGATGGCCAATGGTACTCCTGGAAAACCACCTCCAGTGCCAATGTCAAGTATTTTACTCCCCGCATTGAATGTGAGAAATTTCGCTATTGACAGGGAATGAAGAACGTGGTGTAAATAAAAATAATCCATGTCTTTTCTGGAAATTACATTGATGCGGGAATTCCAGTCTTTGTAGATTTTAAATAAAGATTCCAACTGTTGTTTTTGCTTAAGGTTGAAATCGGGGAAGTAGTCGTGAATAAAATTCAAGTCATTTTTTGTTAAAAATAGAGAGAATGCTTTAAAATTCAATAATTTTACTCAACCAACAACAATTAACTTATGACCAAAAGATTAATCCCACGTTTTTCCCGAAAAGAATCACAGGAGTTTTTCCAGACGCTAAACAAAAGAGTTAATCAGTATTTTAAAGACAACAAATTGGCCAAGACCGGTAACTGGAAACTTTACCTCAAGTCAATCGTTATGTTTACGATATTGATCGCTCCATTTGTACTCATTCTCTACTTAAATATCAACGATTGGTTCAAGCTTTTGCTGGCCGCGGTCATTGGTATTGGCATGGCAGGAGTGGGCATGAATGTGATGCACGACGGAAACCACGGTTCCTTTTCCAAACACCCTTGGATCAATAAATTGATGGGCAGCAGCATCTACATTCTGGCTGGTAATGTATTTAACTGGAAGGTACAACACAATGTATTGCATCACACCTATACCAATATCAAAGATCATGACGAAGATCTCGATGCGGGAATAGTATTGCGTTTTTCCAAACATGCAGAATGGAAACCTCACCACCGATTTCAACATTTGTACTCTGTTTTACTCTACGGTTTATTGACCCTCAAATGGGCGATCGTTTCGGATTTTGTAAGACTGAGCCGATACCAAAAAAGGAATTTGTCCTACGCCAATAGCAAAAGCCATTCCACACAATGGGTGGGGCTGGTTATATCGAAAATCGTTTATTTCTCCATTTGGATCGTGTTGCCCATATTTGTTTTCAACATTGCTTGGTGGAAGGTATTGATCGGATTTTTTGTGATGCACTACACTGCAAGTTTAATCCTGAGTTTGGTCTTCCAATTGGCCCACGTCATCGGTGAGGCAGACATGCCTTTACCGGATTTTAAAACCGGAAACATGAAAAATTCATGGGCAGTTCATCAACTCAAAACCACCGTCAATTTTTCTACCAAAAACAGAATTGTCAATTGGTTTACCGGAGGCTTGAATCACCAGATCGAACATCATATTTTTCCCCATATTTCACACATTCACTACAGTAAAATATCAGAGATTGTCAAAAAAACAGCGCGTGAATTCAATCTGCCCTACAACGAATACAGAACCACGCGAAGTGCTATTCTTTCACATTTTAAATTTTTAAAACAAATGGGCATGCGGCCTGTTTACGTTCAATCATAAGTCAATTTTTAATGTTATCCAATCGAATCAAGAGCTTGCCAGCCTCGGCCACGCTGGCTATGGCGGCAAAAGCCAGAGAATTAAAGAATCAAGGTATTGACATCATCGGTCTCAGTTTGGGAGAACCCGATTTCAACACCCCCGAATTCATCAAAGACGCTGCCATTCAGGCAGTAAAAGACAATTACAATTCCTATTCACCCGTAGATGGTTATGCCGATCTGAAAGATGCCATATGTGAAAAATTTAAGCGCGACAATGGATTGGAATACCAAGCCTCACAGATCGTTGTATCCACTGGTGCCAAGCAATCTATTGCCAATGTTTGTATGGTCTTGCTCGATCCAGGTGATGAAGTTTTATTACCTGCGCCCTATTGGGTAAGCTACTCGGCCATTGCAACTTTAGCAGAAGCGAAATCCATCATCATTCCCTCATCGATAGAGCATGATTTTAAAATTACACCCGAACAACTCGAAGCGGCCATCACCCCCAAAACCAAACTGGTGATGTTCAATTCACCCAATAATCCCAGTGGAACGATTTATACGGAAGAAGAGTATCGTGCATTGGGAGCCGTTTTACAAAAATATCCAGACATTTATATTTTGTCGGATGAAATATACGAACACATCAATTATGGCACTCCCCACTTTAGTATTGCTGCCATTCCCGAATTGTATGACCGCACCATCACGGTCAACGGAGTGGCCAAGGCATTTGCAATGACCGGATGGCGAATTGGTTATATCGGTGCTCCAGAATGGATCGCAAAGGCCTGTAACAAAATGCAGGGACAAATGACCTCAGGTGCCAATTGTATCGCTCAAAGAGCAACCATTGCTGCGGTATCAGCCCCTACCAGTAAAATACAATACATGGTGGATGAGTTTAACA
>JAAZUX010000081.1 GCA_018623955.1 Flavobacteriaceae bacterium
AGGAATACATGGTGTAAGTCCCTGCTTTAATAACTTTACCTCCCAGTTTGATGGACTTATAAAGTCTGAACTCTGTGGCTTCATTAGCTCCAGTTCTCCAAATTTTATAGGTCGGAACCACATCTTCCAGATTCCTCCCTCTCAATTGTGGACGGCTGTATGTGATTACAATGGCCTTGTCTGTATCCCGATTAGAGGCAGGATAAAATACACGATCCATAGGGCTTTTGTCCAAACCTTTAAAGTCTTGTGCTTGTGTCAAAGTAGCTGATGCTACGAGGATGATAATTAGTAGTTTTTTCATTGGGTAATTTATTATGTTAAAAGATTAATTATTGCAAACCATTTCAATACCACAACAAGAGGGTGACTTGATTTTTCCTTCACATTCGGGGCATCTGGAAATTTGAACTTCCGCACCATCGTCTAGTCTAAGGATATCATCAACCAATACTTGGTCACATTTGGCGCAACTTGCGTTGACCGCCATACCACAGTTATTACATTCGTATGTTGCCATGATTTTTATTTTAAAGGTAGTAAGTTTTCAGAAATTTTGAAGATATATTATTTATTTTGATCATTTAACCTCAAAAGATGTTTTTCCGGCAGGGAAATTTTTCAAATGAAAAAATCCTTTTTCAGACTTATTTTGCGTGGGTTTACCATTGATAAAAAGCTTTTTATCACCTTTCAAAGCGGGAATCAAAAGATCTCCTCTAACGCCTCCCGGCAGATTGACTTTCATGTTATAGGTGTAATCTGTTTGTCGACACTCTACATGGACTGTTCCAGTGATAAAACTGGTTTTAAGGGACGCAAATTGGAGCGTTCCAATTTTGGGATGGATTTTGATGTATTGTGCTCCGGGGGTCAGGGGGGCTACTCCCATCATTTTTCTTACAATAATGTTGGCAGGGGCTCCACCCCAAGCATGGTTCAAATCCAAATTGGGTTTATACCTTTTGTCCCAGGCTTCCATGGTGATGGTTGATCCGTATCGGATCATATTGTACCAGCTTCTTTCTGTTTTGGCGGACATAAGTCCTATTGCATGCTCCGCACCGCCATAATCAAAAAGCCCTTCCAACAAAATTTGTGAGCCATAGACACTACAGGACATGTTTTTTTGCGCTACATAAGTCACTACATTTTCTACGTCCTTTTCCGGGATCAGACCAAAAGTCAGCGCAAACATATTAGCGTGTTGGGATTTATGATCGGTATCTTCCCCGTCATTGATCAAACCATTGGTTTTGTCCTGAAAGGTTTCCAGATATGCTCTTTTAAGTTTTTGGCTCTGGGTTTGAAATAAGATTAAATCTTCCTTTTGATTCAGATCAAAGGCTATTTTTTCCATTATTTTCAAAGCCCCATAATATAAGGCATTGACCACTGCATTGTAGGTTTGATATACATAACCGTCGTTTTCTCCCGGATGTTCTTTTTCTGTTCCTGTAAAATGTTTCAGGTTGTCATAACCACCGGGAGGTTGGGCTTGAGGCCAGTCGACAATGTCTCTCAGATTGTTGTTTTTCCCCCAGTGATTTTTATGTAATTTATTGAAAAAATCATCCGTTTGTTTACCGGTCAAAGTGCTGATGAGACCTGTCTCGTCCGACAATTCCATCAGGGTTTTGATCTTTAATTCGTCATAATATTTTAAAATAAAGCGGTTGTCTCCGGTATAGAGATAATCATACCAGGCCATCAAAATATTGTAGAGCGTCCATTCTGTGGGCCAGGTTGGGTTGAACAACAGGTGCTTCATGCTCCCTCTGGCAATGCCGTACTCAGCATCTACAGCATAGTGAGAAAGTTGATTGATAAAAGCATCGGCTTCATAAGGGATTCGCTCTCTGTCACCATCGACATAATAGCCACAGAAACTGGTAGCTTTCATAGAATATTTACAAAAATCCCAAATTTGGTTCAATACTTCATCACTTGAATCAAAAGATGAGGCTGATTCATCAAATGTGTAATTTATCATTGTCCTAACCACTTGAGGAGCTTTTAGCATCCCTTTATAACCTTTAACCTCAACAAACCTGAAGGGATAAACTTCTCCAATATAGTCCGGCATTTGAATCATAAAACGGTTGCTAGCTCTTTTCGGATTTTCCGGCCAAGGTATCTCGTACCAGTGTGTTCCGGGTTTTAATTTCAAATGGCTTTGATGATAACGGATGTTTCTCCCTGCTTGTGCATCAATCGATAAAGATTCTTTTTGTTTCATTTCACCAACACTGATTAGAATCGAATCTTCTAGTGATGAATTCAATTCGATTTTAAGCTTAGCAAAAGCAGCTTTTTTAAAATCGAGAAAATAGCTTCCATCTGTTTTTTTGATCACTTCGGGGAATTCGTCTGAGGCAACCAGTGGTTCTTGAGAAAATTTTTCAATGGATGTGTTAGGATCGAACACAAAAGCTTGGGGTTTTGAATAGCTGGAGCTATGATCTTCATTTTCCCAGTAACGGACTTTCCAGTAATAGACCTTGTTTTTTTGAAGAGGTTTACCTCCATATAGTGATGAGGATTTTGGAGTATTAACTTTTCCGCTGTCCCAGAGATCTCCTATACTTTGTTTTAACACCTCCCGATTACTGCTCACCAAGACCTGATAGGCTACAGTTTTTTGAGATCGGTCGTCCAGTATCCAATTGAATAATGGCTTTTCAGATTGAACTTTTGCAACTTCATATCTTCCTTTGGTCAAGACATCATCGTGGAGTGAAAAAGATTGTTTTTTTCCATTAAGCCCTACATAATCTGCATTACGCATCAAATCAGTTCTCAATCCTTTAGGATGAATATCTCCTTTTGCACAGCTCTGGAAGAACAATGCGATCAGTGTGATTATAAGAGGATGATAAGTCTTTAATTTCATTTTATTTGATATTGTTTTTGATATAATTCCCTGAATTTAGTGGCAAATCTTTTGCCCAATACTTCGAGGCTTTTGTGGTCATAGTGAGTACCGTCATAAGTTGAGGTTCCTACCGATTTTACGGTTGTTGCAAGGGGAACTTCGGTATTGAGCCGATCCAACATTTTTTTGAAGACTGTATTTTCAGGTTGGTCCTTGTTCAGTTCCGAGGCAATGAAAATCATTTGATCATTATTGAGTTGCTTTCTCAAGCCGTATATGATTGATTTAAGTTTTTCGAAGTAGCTTTTATAACCTGGATCTTTATCACTCAGGTTACTTTCCCCCTGAAGCCAAAAGGTGGCAATGATCTTTCCTTGACTCCCAATGGCGGATTTACTTCTTCTGATGGCTTCATTGAAATAGTGTGTCCCAGGAACCCATTGATCAATTTTGGCACCTCCTCTGGCATTGACCACTAGACCCAAGGGGCTGAGGATCTTATTATTTAAGACCTCTCTGGCAAAAGAGTAGCCCAGATTGTACCGCTGCATTCCAGCCACTTTCCTGATGGATGAATGGATGTTTAGCGGACTCTTTAAAGGGGTCCATTCATTGATGCTGTCGAGAAGAAAGGCGTTTTGAACGATTTCATAATCTCGATCCATCAAATTTGCTCTACCTGCCATGTTGGATTGTCCAATCAGTAGTATGATTTCTTTGGGGGGTGGTGACTGCGTTTGGGCGTTACCTATAAAACTCAAAACCAAAATGATCAAATGCAAATTCAGCTTGGCCAATTTCTTAAAACTTTGATCAGTTGAATACAATCGTTTTTTCATCAAAAAATGGGTTAATCTAAATTTTAATCCATGTATTGATTTTTGCCATTTTGTTTTAAAAGTTCAAAACGATCAAATAGTTCACCTGTGGCAGTAAAGGATTGATAAATCAATCGGTTTCCATCAATTGAAATATGTTGAAACAATTGTTTGCGTTCTCCATTTTTATCTTGTGTTGCTCCAAATTCTTCCCAACCTGATTCTTTGACAGAATACATTTTTCCGCCACTCACAGAGACTACATATACCGGACCCATTACTGTTTTGTTGGGGGATTTATTTTGTACATAAACAGGTTTTTCGTAGACCGCTCCTCTGGCATAGCTGTGATCGTGCCCTTGTAAAGCCAGATCTACATTGTAATGATCAAACAGAGGTTTCCAAAGTGCCCTGAGCTTGGGATTGTCTCTTCCTGTTGATGCAGAAAAGATGGGGTGATGGAAGGTGACGACTGTCCATTTTTTATCATTTTCATCCAAAACTTTTCTCAGCCATTGTGCTTGTCGTGCAATTTCCCTGTTGCTGTTGAGGGCGATAAGCCTCAGATTGGGATAATCTACGTAATAGCAAGTTTTGTGTAATTCTTCGGGGCCGTTTTTGGGGAAGCCAAACTGAGCGTTCCACTGTACAGAAAGTTCCCTATTTTCTCTGGGTTTGTTTGCTTTTAGGCCACGATATTCGTGATTTCCGGGTACTGCAATGGCAGGGATTTCACTGTGGATGAACCCTCCGGCGGAAAACCACTCATTCCATTCACTTTCGTCATGGGCGGCATTGACCAAATCACCTGCATGGATGAAAAAGTCGGCATCAGGTGCTTTTTTGTATGCATTTCTGATGACCCTAGACCACAATTCCAAAATGTAATTTTGGGCATCACCTACATACAAGAATGACAGAGGACTGGGCTGATCACTGGCAGTGGTGAATTGATGCCACTCACTTTTAAAATGATCATTTCCCACTCGATAAGCGTATAGGGTGTTGGGTTTCAACTGATCCACTTGTACTTCAAAAAAAGAGGATTTAAAACCGTCATTAGAGGCTTGAGCAGAGTTGATAACAGTTCTCACAGCTGGATAAGTTTTACTGTTAATTGTAAAATCAGGTCCAGGTCCTGCTTCTGCAATTTCTAAATAGCCCAAAGTATTGATTGCATGGGTTCGCCAGTTGACGCCAATTGATCGTGAAGGGTCGGCCGTTGCACTCAAGATAACATGGTCTGGAAATTCATCGGGAGCAGCCCATTTTCTTATGATTTCATTGATTTCCTTTTTCGTTTCTTGTGCAAAGTTGAGCTGAACGAAGAAAAGCATCAAAGAGCCAATCAATAATTTTTTAATCATATAGAAAAAGCTTATTTATAAAGAAAAATTTAACCACCAACTAAATTATTAAAATTTAGATGGCGGTTTATTGAATCGATGGTTTTTTTTAGAAACT
>JAAZUX010000082.1 GCA_018623955.1 Flavobacteriaceae bacterium
AGCCGAAGACATTGAAAGATTGATTGTCGATCCCCTTGAGGATGCCCTCAAAGGGGTGTCGAACTTGGTTGATATCACCTCTACCTCTGAGGAGGATTTTGCTGTGATCCAATTGGAATTTGATGAGAATATACCGCTGGACCTGGCCAAGCAAAAAACAAAAGATCTGGTCGACGGAGTAGTATCGGGTGCCGATTGGCCCACTTTCAACAACGCCAAGGTAGAACCTTCTGTCTTTGAAATGGATTTTTCTGAATTGATGCCCATTTTGAGCATCAGCATGATGGGAGATTACCCCATTGAGCAGATGAAAGATTTTGCGGGCTATCTGGAAGAAAAAATTGAACAAATCCCCGAGGTCAAATCGGCAGATGTTAGGGGCATACAAGCTTTTGAGGTCGAAATTGCAGTAGACATATACAAAATGACTGCGGCCAAAATCAGTTTTAACGATATTCTCAATGCGATTGGGGGAGAAAATACCACCATCTCAGCAGGGAATATCATCACCGGAGGACAAAGGAGAAGTTTGAGGATCATTGGAGAAATTTCCGATCCGAAAGAACTCAAAAACTTTGTCGTTAAAAGTGAAAAAGCAGTAACCTACCTGGGAGATATCGCTACCATCACTTTTAAAGAAAAAGACATTTCTTCCTATGCCAGATCATTTGGAAAAAAGGTGGTCTTGCTCGATGTAAAAAAACGAGGGGGAAAAAATCTGATCCAAGCGTCTCAAAAAATACAAGCTCTAATCGACGACATTGGAAAAAATATTTTTCCAAAAAGTATCAAACTGACCATTTCCAACGATCAATCGGCCATTACCCTCAACCAAGTCAGTGATTTGGTCAACAACATCATCTTTGGGGTGTTGTTGGTGGTTACCGTGCTGATGTTCTTTTTGGGTTTTAGAAATTCTCTTTTTGTAGGTTTTGCTATCCCCATGTCCATGTTCATGTCATTTATGATCCTTTCCCTATTGGGATATACCATGAACACAATGGTCCTGTTCGGATTGGTAATGGGGCTGGGAATGTTGGTGGATAATGGAATTGTTGTGGTCGAAAACGTCTATCGTTTGATGGAAAAAGAGGGCATGAGTAGAATTCAGGCAGCCAAAGTAGGGATTGGAGAAATTGCCTATCCCATTATTGTTTCTACAGCCACCACCATTGCCGCATTTGTTCCCTTGGGAGCATGGCCCGGACTGATGGGTGAATTCATGATTTACTTCCCCATCACCCTGTCTGTCGTATTGGGATCTTCACTGATCGTGGCCTTGTTTTTCAACTCCATGCTCGTTTCCCGCTTTATGGAGATCAGCGAAAGACAAATCTCTCTTAAGGGATTACTGAGGTTGACACTAATCTTGGGGGGACTGGGTTTGATTTTGGTTTTCAACCGTGGGTTTTTTAGAGGATTAGGGACCATGATGATCGCCATCACCATGCTTTTTTGGGCCTACAAATATTTCCTTAAAGGGCTGGCTTCCATTTTTCAAAATCAGTTTTTACCAAGAATGGAAAAGGGATATCGTTCGTTTTTGTCCTTGGCGCTTAGAGGATATCGCCCCTTCGGCTTTTTGATCGGCACATTCGTGCTGTTGATTTCCTCTTTTGTATTGATGGGTATTTTTCCACCCAAAGTGGAATTTTTTCCCGAAAATCAACCCCTTCAAATTTTTACCTACATCGAATATCCCGAGGGCACTGATATTGACAAGACCAACGCCATTACTCAAAAGATTGAGGCGGATATCTTTTCGGTAATCAATCAAGAAAAATATCGGGATGGCGATTACAACTATTTGGTCGAAGATCTTGTGGCACAAGTTGGGGCCGGAGCCGGAAACCCCGAAATTGACGGTGGGGTGACCAATGAAATGCCTCACAAAGCCAAAATATCCCTCACCATGCGGGAATTTAAATTCAGAAATGGACTATCGAGTGAAAGTCTACGCAGTGAAATTCAACAATTCCTCAGCGGCAAATATCCGGGGGTGTCTATTTCTGTTGAAAAAGATGCCAATGGTCCACCGGTGGGTTATCCTGTCAACATCGAAATCTCCGGTAGGGATTACGAAAAGCTCATCCAAACTGCACAAGTGATGAAAGACTTCCTCAATACGGAAAACATTCCAGGCGTAGAGGAATTAAAAGTTGATGTGAACAAAAACAAACCGGGAATCCAACTGATTATCGATCGAAAAAAAGCAGGGGAGTTGGGCGTGTCTGCAGGCATGATCGGATCCCAATTGAGAAATTCCCTTTTTGGTGCCAAAGCAGGTATTTATAAAAAAGATGGTGAGGATTACGAAATCAATGTCCGTTTTCAAGAGCAATACAGATATGACAAGAATGCCTTGTTCAATCAATTCGTAACTTTTAGGGACCAATCCTCCGGAAAAATCAAAGAGATCCCGATTGCTGCCTTGATCAAAACCCAAAATTCCTCCTCTTACAGTGCCATAAAACACCGCAAATCGATTCGACTGGTCACCTTGTATTCCGATGTATTGGCTGGCTACAATGCCAATGAGGTGGTAGCCAACGTAAAAGCTGCTTTGATGAATTACCCACTTGATTTTGGAATTGAATTTAAATTCACCGGAGAAATCGAAGAGCAAGACAAGAACATGACCTTCTTGTCCAATGCACTTTTGGCAGCCCTTGCCTTGATCATGTTGTTGCTGGTTTTCCAATTCAACTCCATTTCCAAACCCATCATCATCCTAATCTCTATTTTCTTGAGTTTTACTGGAGTGTTTTTGGGAATTACCCTTTTTCAGATGCCTTTTGTGATATTGATGACCATGATGGGGATCATCTCACTGTCCGGAATCGTTGTGAACAATGGTGTAGTGTTATTGGACTATACCCAATTGTTGATCGACAGGAAAAAGTTGGCTCTGGAACTTCCCGAGGAAAGCATGTTGCCCAATGCCGAAGCCATTGAGGCCATTATCGAAGGAGGAACTGCAAGATTGCGCCCGGTGATCCTCACTGCGATTACCACCATATTGGGACTGATTCCATTGGCCATTGGCCTTAATATCGACTTTTTCTCCTTGTTTTCGGAATGGGATCCGAAGGTATTTATAGGAGGAGACAATGTTATTTTCTGGGGACCTCTGGCCAAGACTGTGATCTTTGGATTGACTTTTGCTACTTTCCTCACCCTGATCATTGTCCCCGCTACTTTCCTGATCAGCTACCAGATCAAGCTGAAATGGAAAAAGCTATTTCAAAAATAATTTTTGGTCATGGAAAAGGCTTATTACATTTGCAACTAATTCAAACAAAATGTTGAGATCCCACCACTGCGGCGCGTTAAATGAAAATCATTCCAACGAAGTAGTTACCCTGGCCGGATGGGTACAAAAAATCAGGAATAAAGGTTTTATCGTTTGGATCGATTTGAGGGATCGTTTTGGGATCACCCAATTGGTTTTTGACGAGGAGCGTACACCCGAAGCGGTCTATAAAAAATCGTTGGAGTTGGGGCGCGAGGACGTGATCCAAATCAAAGGAAAAGTAATCGAGAGGGAATCCAAAAACCCCAATATGGCTACCGGAGGGATCGAAATATTGGCAACGGAGTTAACGGTATTAAACGCCTCCAAAACCCCGCCCTTTACCATTGAAAATGAAACGGACGGAGGGGACGAGCTGCGGATGCAATATCGCTATTTGGATTTAAGACGCAGCCGGGTAAGAGAGAATCTCATCTTTAGGCACAAAGTTACGATGGCGGTTCGGAATTTTTTATCCCAAGCAGACTTTATCGATGTAGAAACACCCTATTTGATTAAATCTACTCCTGAGGGAGCTCGTGATTTTGTCGTACCCTCCAGAATGAACAGCGGACAATTTTATGCCCTACCTCAATCTCCACAGACCTTTAAGCAACTCCTGATGATCGCAGGTTTTGACAAATATTTCCAAATCGTAAAATGCTTTAGGGATGAGGATCTAAGGGCCGACCGGCAACCGGAATTTACACAGATCGATTGTGAAATGACATTTGTTGAACAAGAGGATGTATTGGCTCAATTTGAGGCCATGATCCAACACCTTTTGAAAGAAATTAAAGGTGTGGAGTTGGGTGACTTTCCCCGAATAACTTTTGCAGAAGCAATGGAAAAGTACGGTAATGACAAGCCCGATATACGTTTTGGAATGACTTTTGGAGAACTGAATGCATTGGCACAAAACAAGGGCTTTAATGTATTTGACAGTCAAGAATTGGTTGTGGGAATTGCAGTATCCGGCGGTGCCAACATGACCCGAAAAGAAATTGATGGGTGGATCGAATGGGTAAAGCGACCTCAGGTCGGCGCCAAAGGTTTGGTGTGGGTTAAATGTAACGAGGATGGAAGCTACAAATCCTCTGTCGATAAATTTTTTGGCAGTGAAGATCTGTCCCAATGGGCAACTGCAACAGGAGCAAATGTCGGAGATTTGATCTTTGTGATGGCAGGGCCAACCCAAGCCACCCGAACCCAACTGAGTGCCCTACGCATGGAAATTGCCAAGCAAATGGGGCTGAGAAAACCCGACGAGTTTGCCGCCCTTTGGGTAACCGACTTTCCGCTGCTGGAATGGGACGATAAGACGCAGCGATATCACGCCATGCACCACCCTTTTACCGCTCCTAAAAAAGAGGATATTGATTTGTTGGAAAGCGACCCCGCTAATGCAAAGGCCAATGCCTATGATCTGGTATTGAATGGAAATGAAATTGGTGGTGGTTCCATCCGAATACACGATACAGCCCTGCAAGAGAAAATGTTTGATCTGCTGGGATTCACAGAAAAAGAAGCCCAAGAACAATTTGGCTTTTTGATGGATGCCTTCCAATACGGTGCTCCACCCCACGGTGGAATTGCATTGGGACTTGATCGTTTGGTAGCCATACTTGGAGGGAGCGAGACCATCAGAGACTTTATCGCCTTCCCCAAAAATAACAACGGTAGAGATGTGATGATCAATGCACCGTCAGCTCTAGAAGATGCCCAATTGGAAGAATTATACCTTAAATCACTGCCCAAGAATCCTTGATAAAAGAAAATTCCTACAACCACTAAAGTCATTAACC
>JAAZUX010000083.1 GCA_018623955.1 Flavobacteriaceae bacterium
AGAATCAACTGAACTTGTGTTTATTCCGCTTTCTCTCCCCAAAGGATTCTCTCCCAATGGGGATGGCTACAATGATACTTGGGTGATTAAAGGACTGGAGAATTACATCACAAATAAACTTACAATTTACAATCGATGGGAAATTAAGGTATATGAAAAAACCAACTACCAAAATAACTGGGATGGTTCATCTTACCTGAGTGGTTATGGAGGCACCAATAAACTTCCCTCAGGAATTTACTTCTATATACTGGAATTAGACAGAGAAAAGCCAATCACTGGATACATCTATTTAAAAAATGAATAATTGAGAAAATTTATCATCACATATTGTCTTTTTGTTTTTGTTACAGGGTTTTCTCAACAAGAATCGATGTATAACCATTATATGTTTAATACCCAACTATTCAATGCAGGGTATGTGGGTGCCTCCCAAGCACACACTTTCAATCTACTCCAAAGAAAACAATGGGTTGGATTTGATGGTGCTCCAGTATCACAATCGCTTTCTTATGGAACTCCTGTAAACCAAAAAAGACTCGCATATGGCTTCTCAGCAATAAATGATAAGATTGGTCCATTGAGAAACAATTCCTTTGCAGCAGATGTTGCCTATCATCTTTTGTTAAATGGGAGTAATAAAGTATTGTCTCTTGGACTAAAATTAAGTTTAAATTCATTTAATCTCAATTCAGATGAATTGAATTTAAATCAAATTCAAGATCCTTTATTTTTAAGTGAATCGATTGGATTCAAACCCAATATTGGAACAGGAATATACTATTACACCGATAAATTTTATGCGGGCGTATCTACCCCATATTTTTTTGAAAACAAAGAGCTTGGACAAAAAAGACACATTTATTTCACCTCTGGTTTGTTGATTAATTTATTCAGAGATGTTCAACTGAGGCCAAGCACTTTGATTAAAATGACAAAGGGTGTCCCAGTAAATCTTGATCTGTCAACACTTCTGATTTTCAAAGACCAATTTTGGTTAGGCGGTAACCTTCGTTCTACTTATAAAGATTTATTTCCTACCGCTGATACTGGAGGTGGATTTGGGGGGATATTTGGTATTAACTTATCTGACAGTATTATGGTAAGTTATGCCTACAGCTATTCTCTAGGAAATAGAACAGGGGTTTTTAATAATGGAACACATGAAATAATTTTAAGATACAATCTTCGAAAAGCTGTAACCGCACTTATTGATTCACCTAGATATTTTTGATATGGTCAGAAAATCATTCTTTTATGTCATTATTATTGCTTTTGGAGCGCTCCAGTTCAATTTTGCACAGGATTCTTCTCATGAAATGGATGTTTTTGAATTGAAAATCAGCGATAATCACAGTGCATTTAGCCCTAATTGGATCAGCTTTGATGGTAAAAAGGGAGAACTTATAATCGTTACCTCAGAGAACAAAAAATCAAAAAAACTCCCCAGAAAATTTAGACAAAATCTACCCAAGACTATTTTTAATCTACAAAGCGTTAAATTTTCAGGTACCCCGCCATTCGAAGTACTTTCAAAAAGTCTTTTAAGCAATCAGATTAACTCAATCTATCAAGAAGGTCCATCCTCTTATTCCCCCAAAAACGATGTCCTTTATTTTACCAGAAGTTCAAAAAAAATATCAAAAGATAAACGACTTCATTTAAATATTTATAAAACCACTCTTAAAAACAGTAAATCATCTCCCCCCGAAAAAATAACCTTGGGGAGTGATGAGGATAATGTAATGCATCCCTCCATTGATCAAGAAAACAATATCTTGTACTTTTCCAGCAATCAAGGGGAAAATGAGGATTATGATATCTATTATAGTACTTTGGATTCATCGGGCAATTTTTCAACAGTGGAAAAGTTACCCCATATCAATTCGGAAGCCAATGAAGCCTTTCCGTTTATCTATAAGGACATACTGTTTTTTGCCTCCAATCGAGAAGGAGGAATTGGTAAATACGACATTTATTATTCTAAAATTGTAGGGGGTGAATTTTCTTCTCCTTCTCTACTCCCCAGTCCAGTCAATAGTGTGGCTGACGATTTCTCTTTTTCATTTTCTGATTCTATGACGCTTGGTTTTTTCTCTTCCAATCGAAAAAAGGATAGTATAGACATCTCTTATGTGGTAAAATTTAAACCCATTGAAGGAAATCCCGACACCTACCAATACGCTTCGTTTAACCCCAAAGTAATTGAAAATAAAAGTGTTTTGGAAAACGACTCCATTAAGGACAACCTAATTCCTGTTTTTAATTCACCCAAAACAATTTTAGTTCAACAGCCACAAAACGGGACCTTAAAGCTCAACCCGGATGGGACTTTTGTTTATTCAAATGATGATCAGAAGGTCAAAAATGATTTTTTCACCTACAAAATTTCAGATGGTTATCGTGAATCAAATCCCATAGAAGTGAAACTTGTAAGAATGGAGTCAGAAATTGTGCTCAGACCAATTTATTATGATTTTGCAAAATTCAATTTGATAGAAAAGTATAAGCCTCGCTTAGATTCCATAGCAGATTTAATGAATAATGACTTGAATGTAAATCTGTTAATAAGCTCAATGACCGATGCCCGAGGTAGTTTTAGAAGTAATGAAAAACTAGCTGTAAGTCGATCACAAACCATCTATAAATATCTGGTTAAAAATAAAGGAATCAAACAAGACCGTTTATCTGTTGAAGACCATGGTGAACGTCATTTAGATGGAAATACCGTTGCAGATTATTTGGTTGAAGTTGTCAGGGGTTTTGATCAAAAAGCAGTTAACCAAAAAATAACTGAATTTTCATCCTATGATTCTTTTCTTTACAAGAATACCGATGAATCTTATTCTCTAATTGTAAATCAATTTGATACTCAAAAACAGGCATTGAAGTTTATCAAAAAATTGAGCCGAAAAAAGATTGAATCCCGCTTAATTTTAAACCGTTTTATTGATGTCCCAGAAAGTGAACACCAGAAAAACAGAAAAACTGTTTTTAAAATACTCCCTAAAAGCAAAACGGATATCAAGCAGAACTAAACATTCCCAGTATTTTAAAAAAGTTTCCTTTTGATCATTATGATTCCAATATTCTGCCTTTTCTATTTACTGGGGCATTCTCCCCACAACGGCTTGTTTTTTTCAATCAATGAAGATAAAAATGAAAAATTATAAGGCTCACTTGAAATTTTAGTGACACACCAACCACTCAGGTTTTGGTTGAAAATTGAAAAGGTAAACATAAAACTCATATCCGTAACATTTGAAGTGTCCCAATTTTCCAGAGGTTGATTAAAAGTATATGCCGAATAAAACATACCACTCATATTGACCACATTTGAAGTATCCCAACTCCCAATATCATAATTAAAAGGCGTATTTGAAAACATTTGTGCCATGGACTTAACGCTGGATGTATCCCAACTTCCTATGTCTTGATTGAAAGATTCCGCAAGACTAAACATGTTTTCCATATCGGTAACATTAGAAGTATCCCAACTTCCAATATCCTGATTGAATAATAATTTGTTTTCAAATAATGAGTTCATATCCGTAATTTTTGAGGTACAAATACAACTGACATCTTCATCATTTTCAACCATTTCTCTCAAAATAGTCTCATCAACTACGGTATACTCTTTGCCATTAATGGTAGCGGTTACTCCAACTTCTGCCTCAAGACATTTTACAGTTATGTTATTTTCGTCTAAAGAAATATTTTGCTCTGAAATACCCTCATCAAGATGATTTTCACTTTCAAAAATTAGTGGTTCATCTACTTTGTCCTCACAGGAGAATAAAAACAAAACCATTGAGGC
This sequence comes from Flavobacteriaceae bacterium, assembly GCA_018623955.1. The sequence goes on from JAAZUX010000083.1 coordinate 3,818, forward strand.
AAGAATAATGATACTTCGATTCATAGCTTCATTTAATTTAAAATTAGCCATGTTGCCATCAAAACCTGCTGCCTTCCGAAACACTTCTTTTGCATCTTAAACCAATCATCATTGTTGTATTTCATCGTCCAACATCATTATACAAAGTTGAAGTTAAGAGTTTTTTGAAATATTTGGATTTTCCAGAACAGATTAAATTTTAATATAAATTCTATATTGATCCATAAGCCATAGTATAGACCAATAAAAGAACATTATAAATATTGAATAGAAAAGTGATCCATTCATATTTCCAAACAGTGGCGCAAAAATTTCCCCAAAAATCCAGCTTTTTAATGAAACCAAACTCCCTTCAAAGTTAAATTTTATTAGGCCAGACATTACGCTTGCCCAAAGTTCTGCGAACATGTAAGCAAACAATGGATTAACACCGAATACCATAAAAGGACTGAAGTATTTTGACTTTTTATGGACATCAATGACCCAGATCAGAAGTGCCAATACAACAAGTGCCCAACCACTGGTGTATAAGACATAGGAACTTGTCCACAAAGTTTTATTTATTGGGAAGACTAAATTCCATACTTGCGCAACTAAAACAGCCGGCACACCAATAAGGAACATTTTTAAAATCAGTTTCTTACGGTCATTGACCTTATAAATCATCATACCCATTAAATATCCCCAAATAACATTTACAATTCCGGGGATAGACGCAAAAAGCCCTGACGAATCAACCGGATAACCCTGTCGCAAATGATTTTCACCCAGAAGTAAAACATCAATTTTCCCGACTATCGTATGCTCTGCACTGTAAGGCTGCGAACCTCCGGCCATCCAAAGTACTATCCAGTACACAATCAGAATCCCTAATGAAGAAATTAAAAGTCCCCTGGGCTTTAATGCTAAGCAAAGAATCGCTCCAATGCCGTAGCAAAATGCAATCCGTTGCAACACCCCTGTAATGCGAAGTATGGAAAGGTTTAACTCCCCCGAACTGATCCATTGTTTACACAAATTAAGCGCCAACCCAAGAAGAAAAATAAGAACAGTGCGGCGAATTATTTTACTGATCAAGTCTGCAGAAAGTGCTTGCCCGTACTTTTGAAAAGCAAACCAACAAGCAATACCTACAATGAACAAAAAAAAAGGAAAAACCATATCGGTTAAGGTACAACCATTCCATTGGGCATGGCGCATTTGGTCATATTTATAACTCCAACTGCCCGGCTGATTCACCATAATCATTAAGGCAA
>JAAZUX010000003.1 GCA_018623955.1 Flavobacteriaceae bacterium
GATTCTAATTTTATATCCCGCTCCGGGGGCACCACTGGTTTGCGTAACCGCAACCCCGGCTGCTCTGGCCTGCAGGGCTTGGTCAACCCTAATGAGAGGTTGATTTTCAAAATCTTCAGAACTTACAGAGGCAATTGACCCCGTCAAGTCACTCTTTTTGACTTGTGAACCGTATCCAGTAATAATGACCTCATCTAAGGCAGAAACACCTTCCTCTAAGATTATACTGAGATTGGTCTGCCCAGAAACGGCAATGGTTTGGGTTTCGTAACCAATAAAGCTGACATTGAGACTACCGTCAGAAGGGACACTGATCGTAAAATTACCATCAAAATCGGTGACAGTTCCTTTGGTCTGATCGTTGTCATCCAAAATGGTAACCCCGGGTATGGGTTGACCATCCTGATCAACAACAGTTCCTGAAACACTGATCTGAGCCAGCAATGTACTTGCAAACATCAATAATGTAGTGAATAGGAAAAATTTAGTTTTTAATTGTTTCATAATTGTTAAGTTTAAACCGTTAAAGTAGTTAATTACATTATTAAAATAAAATATAATTACACAATTGTTAATCAAAAGTTATTGCAATTTGCAATTGTATAAATTTGCATTGATAATTTCTCTTTAATATTTAAAATCAACCCCCATGGACATTACAATCATTGATTTAATCAACCGAATTGATAACACCACCATCAGTGATCAACGCAAAGATTTACTAAAGCCATTACAAGATTATTTGTCACTTGAGGTCAAACAAAAAACAGCGGTAAATCTCAATTTTATCTGTACCCACAATTCACGCAGAAGTCAACTTTCCCAAGTTTGGGCTAAAGTGATAGGGGATTTTTATGGTCATAACATCAACACTTTTTCCGGGGGGATTGAAATTACGGCTTGTAATGAGAGAACAATTGACTCATTGGTCCGCATGGGTTTTGACGTAATAAATCCGGGTGGAGAAAACCCTCACTATGAATTAAAATACCATCCAAACAAACCTCCCATTACTTTATTTTCAAAAATTTATGACGATCTGCCCAATCCGAAAACTCAGTTTGCGGCAGTGATGACCTGTACCCATGCCGACGAAAACTGTCCCTTTATTCCCGGTGCAGAGAAACGAATTTCGTTGCCTTATGAGGATCCAAAGGCTTATGACAACACTGCTGATGAAGCCAAAATGTATGATGAACGGTCCATTCAAATTGCAACGGAAATGAAATATGTTTTTGGTGGATTATTGGACTAAAGCCTTTACTTCATCGGCTCCGTAATACATCGCTCCAATTAATGACACTACTTCTTGGGTCAGCTCAACAGCCGAAAGGTTCTGAGATAAACGAAACTCAGAACCGTCCATGGATTTGAGGTAATTCTTTTTATGATTGAGAAAAATGGCGGTATGCAAACGGTCTCTGATCACGTATTCCAGGGACATCTCTGTCCCTTTGTACTTTTGGTCAAAGGCCTGGATGTTTTCTATGGTAGTGTACAAAATCCTTTTGTTGGAGTTAAATTTTAGATCCGTTCTATACCTCTTGGCATCAAAAAAATTGTGTTGAAGTTCCATTTTTTCGTCCAATACTTTAGCTTGCTGCCGAACTTTATTTCCGAGGTCTTGAGCATGGGAATTGGCAAACAACAAAAAAAGACCAAAAGCCAACAAATACCAATTGTTTTTCAAGCCTTCCAAAGACATAAAAAATTACAGTTTCCTTAACCAAATATTCCTGTAGGAAACGGGATTGCCATGGTCTTGAAGATAAAGCCTTTTGGGTGTTTTGGTATTCCTGAGCTGAGGGGGGCCTATGTATTGAGTAGTGCCCTGAATTTCAACATTGTTTTGTACCAAAACCCCATTGTGAAAAACAGTAAAAGATCCTTTTTTGAGTCGCTTCCCTTTGGCATCGTATTGGGGTTCATTAAAAATGATATCATAGGTTTGCCATTCACCCGGAGGTCTGGACGCATTGACCAAAGGAATGGATTGTTTGTAAATGGAGGCCGCCTGGCCATTGGAGTAAGTGATGTTGTTGTAACTGTCCAAAACCTGAATTTCATAGGTCTTTTGAAAGTAAACCCCACTGTTACCCCTGCCTTGTCCTTTGCCTTTTATTTCTTTGGGCGTTCGCCACTCGATATGAAGTTGAATGGATCCAAATTCTTCTTTGGTTTCAATTCCTCCATCTTTCTGAACGGTCATAGACCCATCAGAATTGATGATCCAGTTGGCCGCTTGGCCACTATCGGCATTGATCCACTGAGAAAGGTCAGTACCGTCAAAAAGTACAATGGCATCGCTGGGAGGAGCAGATAAATTCCCGGGAATTACAACCTCAGGAACCGGTTCCCAAAGCTCTGTCATTTCGGGTTTCATTTTTTTTTGGGCCAGTAATGGCAAAGTCGCTAAGAATAAAAAAAGATGTTTCATGATCACGATATTGTTGGGTAAAATATAAAAATGGGAAAGTTATGAGCTTTGCCATTTATTTAAATTGATGTACCTAAGCGGTTTTCGCTTTTTTTTGCCAAAATAAAAGGATGGTAAATAAAACAATCAGTATGGCTGGAAAGCTGATCATGGTGGTTAGGGTTGCTTGTCCTGCTGCCAAATCCAATGCAGCACCACTGAGTCCTTGGGCTTCCATTTGGACGGTTGATGAGTCGATCCATCCTCCAATAATGGGTTGGAAAATGGATGTAGAAAACATCCCCATAGCTCCTATGATCGACATCCCCAAGGCTCCACTTAAGGGAATTTTTTCGGCAATAAAGCCAATCATATTGGGCCAAAAATAACAAACCCCTAATGCGAAAAATACAGCTGCTACATAGGTCATTGCGCCGGTTTGGGTACTGAATAAAAATATTCCAATGGCGGTCAATACGGCAGATCCCAACAGTACTCCTGTTTGGTCGTATTTATGAACTATATCCCCTCCAAAGTATCTTCCTACTGCCATCAGGCCGGTAATCAAAGCCAAAATAACCATGGGTTGGGCACCACTACTGCTGAGTATTAAGGAAGTCCATTGTTGTGGCCCAAACTCTGAAATAGCAGTAAATGCCATACAAACTAACATAAAAAGATAAAGGGGAGTGGCCATGGCTTTAAGGTTTTCTCCTACTGAGGTGGTTGCCTCCAATTTGGGTTTAGGGAAGGACTGGCCATAAAAAAGATAAACATAAATCAATGTGGGAATCATGATGATCCAAATCTGGGCTTGCCAACCCAAGTCAAGATCGGTCATGAATTTGGAAACCAAACTCCCCAAAACAATTCCTCCGGGAAACCACATATGAAATCGATTCAAAAGGGTGTTCATTGTTTTACCCTCATAAGCATCGGCAATCATCGGATTACATGCAGCTTCGGTACATCCATTTCCAATTCCTATCAAAAGGGTAGAAATCAACAATCCCGTATATCCTCCTGAGTAAATGGTTAAAATGATACCCAGTGTATGGGTCAAAAAAGCAAACTGCATGATTCTTTTTGGACCCAATTGGTGATAAAAGAGTCCCCCCAAAACCATGGAGATAGGAAATCCTAAAAACCACATGGAATTGATGAATCCCAATTGCTGACCGGAAAGCTGAAAGGCATCTCCCAATTGCGGTAAAATCCCAGCCCTAATACTAAATGAAAATGCGGTAGTAATTAAGGCAAAACAACTGCCGTAAAAAAGTCTTTTGTCGTTATTCATATTATTTGGTTTATCGTTTGAATTACAATTTATAAATATTCTTTAAATGAACTCTAAAAACTATTGGCTAAGATGCTTTCGTATAGTTCTTGCTTACCACTGCTATGGGCAATATCCCCTTGGTTCACTCCAATCTTATAGAGATCTGCAATGGACAACTCTCCTTTTTCAAAAGCCTTCCCATTTCCACTGTCATAGGATTGATAGCGTTGTTTGAGCATCTCAGCATAGGCCGTATCGGTCAAAATATGTGCTGCGGCCATAAGTCCTCTTGCAAAAGTATCCGCCCCTTGGATGTGTGCGATAAAAAGATCTTCCAAATCGGTGGAGTTTCTCCTCACTTTTGCGTCAAAATTAATTCCACCTCCCTGAAGTCCCCCTGATTTTAGGAAAACCAACATGGCCTCGATGGTTTCGTAAAGGTTGATGGAAAACTGATCGGTGTCCCAGCCGTTTTGGTTGTCTCCACGGTTGGCATCGATACTTCCCAACATTCCGGCATTGGCCGCTACTTGCAGTTCATGTTCAAAAGTGTGCTGCGCTAAGGTGGCATGGTTGACCTCTATGTTCAACTTGAAATGGTCTTGCAATCCATATTGATTCAAAAAGCCGATGACCGTGGCACTATCAAAATCATATTGATGTTTGGTGGGTTCAGCGGGTTTGGGCTCGATAAAGAAATTGCCTTTAAATCCCTGTTCTTTGGCATAGTCCACCATTTTATTAAAAAATACGCCCAGATGATCCAACTCCCGTTTCATATCGGTATTCAACAGGGACAAATAACCCTCTCTCCCTCCCCAGAAAACGTAATTTTCTGCACCGAGTTCCACAGAAGCATCAAAAGCAATTTTGATTTGTGCTGCAGCTCTTGAGGCCACCCTGAAATCGGGATTGGTAATGGCACCATTCATATAGACAGGGTTGGAAAAACAGTTGGCTGTTCCCCAAAGAACTTTTATGCCGGTTTGCTTCTGTTTTTCTTTGATATAGTCTACAATTTGAGCCACTCTTTTTTCTGTTTCGGCCAGGGAAACTCCCTCGGCGATCAGGTCAATGTCGTGAAAGCAAAAATAGTCAAAGCCCATTTTTTGAAGGAATTCAAAAGCCGCATCGGCACGGTTTTTGGCCTGCTGCAATACGTCTGTTTCCTGATTCCACGGATAGCAATTGGTGATCCTCCCAAAGGGATCGGCCCCATTGTCATTCATACTGTGCCAATAGGCCATGGCAAATTTAAAATGTTCACGCATGGATTTTCCCATCACTTGTTGATCCGGATTGTAGTATTTGTAGGCCAAAGGATTGTCGGATCTCTTTCCTTCAAATTTTATCTGTCCAATGTTTTTAAAGTAATCTGTTTCCATTTTTAAAGGATGTTATTTAATAGTTGTTTTTTCCAATTTTTAAAGGAGGCAATGCTTTCGTTTTGAGACTTAAGGTTGGGTTCTATGGTTTTGGTGATCCGAATTACATCGTTTTTTTGTCCTCCCCTCTCTCCGGCAATACCGGCTTTGGCTGCCCCTTCTGCACCAGTAGCTTGGAGCATTTGAATGGTGATGCCCAAGGTATCGGCTATGGTTTTTGAAAATACGTCGGATAAAAACAGATTGTCATTTCCGACTTTAAGATTTTCGATGACCACCCCGTCATTCTTTAAAATCTCAATCCCGTAAATCAAAGCAAAGGCAATGCCCTCCAGGGTGGCTCTCACCATATGATTGTTGTCGTGAATATTGAAATTGATGTTGCTGATGTGACCATTGACGATCTTGTTGTCGAGCATTCGCTCGGCTCCATTTCCAAATGGGAAAACCTGTAATCCATGACTTCCGATGGGTGCTTGGTGGGCCATTTGGTTGAGTTGATCATAGCCAACTTCACCCATCAATTGGTGTAACCAGCGGTATTGTATTCCGGCGCCATTGAGGTTGAGTAGTTTGCCAAACATTTTTTGATTGGGTTGGTAATCTACATGAGCAAAAGTATTGACCTTTGTCAATTCCTTACAGGACAGTTGATCGGTAAGGGCATAGACCACCCCAGAAGTTCCTCCGGTTGCCACGACATCTCCGGCATTTCTGGCACCCAGGGTATAGGCGTTGTTGGGTTGATCTCCGGCCCTGTAGGTGATGGGGGTGCCTGCCTTTAGTCCCGTGGCTTTTGCTCCGGCAACAGAAACAGTAGCTTGAACCGTAAAATTGTCAATGATGTCGGGAACTAAACTTTGATCCATTTGGTAATGGTCAAAAAGGGCTTGTGAGGGTTGGTCGTTTTTGAAATCCCAAAAAACACCTTCGGAAAGCCCTGTAATGGTCGTTTGTGGTACTCCGGATAATTTTGCTGCGAGGAAGTCTCCCGGCAGCATGAACTTATAAACTTTCCGGTACAATTCCGGTTCATTTTCGATCACCCAAGCGAGTTTGGAAGCGGTAAAATTTCCGGGTGAATTGAGCAAGTGGTCTTTGCAGTAGATTTTTCCCAATGCCTCAAATGCTTTTTCCCCGTAGGGGGTGGCCCTGCTGTCGCACCATATAATGGATTTTCGCAAGGGGTTAAGGTCTTGATCGACCAAAACCAATCCATGCATCTGATAGGAAATCCCGATACTCGAAATTTGATCTGATTTGATTTGGGCTTTGTTTAAAAGTTTTTGGGTGACTTGGCAAAGGTATTGCCACCACAGGTTGGGGTCTTGTTCAGCCCAGGCCGGCTGTTGGGCTTCCATAGGGATTTCCACCTCCGGCACCCTGACTCGTGCAATGGGATTTCCTGTCTTAACCTCTACCAAAGCAGCCTTTATAAATGAACTGCCTATATCATATCCTATACCTATCATTGGTTATAAACAGGTGTTATGGTGTGTTCTTTTTTAGCGTATTTACCCTCTGAAGCCCAGCGAAATCCTCTCATTTGCATGGTCATTACTTCGGGTACGTCAAAGTCGGTTAGGTGGTGGCCTATGGAAGAATGAAATATTCTGCCTTTGCCGTAGTGTTTTTTCCACACTACCGGCATGGTGCTTCCCGTTATTTTGTTTTCCGCTTTCCCGGGTTTTTCATATTTCTCCCTTTCAAATTCTGAAATGGCCAAAACCTTAATGTTGGGGTCAATGAGCATGTAATATTGTTCGGTTTTCTTTAAATCAAAATCATTTAACCCTCGTGTGATGGGGTCGCTTTTGTCGATAATTTTGATGGAATGATCGATATTGCCTCCGGGGTGGAATACGAATTGTCCCCCTACCATAAACTGATACCTCAGGTTATCCCTAAAAGCATCACCCAAACCTCCATGCCAGCCTGAAAATCCGGTTCCATTCATGATGGCTTTTTCCAGACCTTTGAATTGTTGTTTTGTGATTTTTCCCATGGTCCAAATCTGAATGATCAAATCGGTTTCTGCCATAAGCTTATCATCGGTATAGACCGAAAGGGTATCAAAAACCTTGACATTGGCTCCCTCGGCCCTGAGTTTGGGAACCATCAGATCTACACTTTCGGCGGGCTTGTGTCCTTTCCAGCCTCCATAAACATAAATGACATTTTTACCCATAAGTGTGGGAGAGGGCGACCCTTGATCTTGTGAAATTCCGGTCAATGGGAAGAGGCAAATAAAAAGGAAAAAAATAAGATTTAAGAATACAGAAAGATTATTGGTTGTTGATTTCATGGTGAGTGAGTTGTTTAATTTTTTTTATGACGAGTGGCAATGCTGGATGTTGAATTCCATGACCATAGCCTTCAAATATAATGTGATTTACATCGGGATGACCCGTTACTTTGAGCATTCGCATCATATAAGCATTTTCTTCTGCGCGTCCCAACATTTCCAATTCAGGATCTCCGGTATACAATACAATTGTGGGAGCATCGGCCCTGACGTGGTAAAGAGGTGCAAAACGGTCGATAATGGGTTGGGTTTTGGGGATGTTATTTTCGGCTCTAACCGTAAAATGAGTGATGGTATGGCCGGTAAGCGGTAATAGGGCAAGGATATCATTGGCCTCAATGTGATGGGTCTGAAGATAACTTTTGTCCAGTCCAACCATTAGGGTCAAATAACCCCCGGCAGAACTCCCGCTTACTATAATTTTGTCGGGATCTCCTCCATGTTTTGCTATATTTCTAAAAGTCCAAGCCAATGCTGCCGCTGCATCTTCGATATAAACCGGCGCTTTTACCTTGGGATGCAATCTGTAATTGACTGCTACTACGGCAATTCCTTTTTCTTTTAGCTGTTCCGGTACAGATTTATTACCTGCTTTTAGACCACCTCCATGAAACCAGACAACTGTGGGAAAATTCTTAATCCCTTTGGGGTAATAGAGATCGAGCTTACAACGTTCACTTTGATAACTATCGCTAAGGTTTTCACCATAATAGCTGACGTTTTCCAAGAGGGTATATTCTTGTGCCACCAAGTTGAAAGCCCACAGAAAAAGAAACAAGGTAATGGCTCGGTTCTTCGACAACATTTTTTAATTGTTAGATTATGAAATTTACAAAATAAATTGACAAGAGATTAGATCAAATGAATTTCCAATAAAAGGAAATTATTTTGCCCAATAGAATAAAATTCCAAAAGTTTAGTGGGTTTGAATTTTAAGCAATTCGTCATTTTGAATTTATTATTTGAACTATTTTTGCAAAGTACTTGGCTCCGTAGTTCAACGGATAGAACAAGAGTTTCCTAAACTTTAGATACAGGTTCGATTCCTGTCGGAGCTACAATTAAAAATCGAGTGTTTTTTGAATTATTGCGGAACAAAAATTGAATTTACCACAGAGGAAAATTCTTGTTCATCTTCTAAATAAATTAATTGACCATCAACCCATATGGCAGCAACTTGAGCTAAATCGTTAGAGCTTGCCCATCCCCCAACTACTACCTTGGAGTCAGACACAAATATGTCTTTCCCACCTCCTACCCAATAATTTTCATAAACGGGCCCTCCGGAGAGATTATGAATATTCCCGTTTTTCCAGTAATGAGGAAATATGCCTCCTTTTCCCTCAATTTCATTACCATCTGAATCAACTAAGCCAATGTACTGAACATTCCCTGCCAAATACACATCATCGCCGTGAACAAAGCCTCCAAATGCTTCACCACCATATACATTATCTTTCCAAGTACCCCCATTGTCACAATCAATTCTTTTATTCCCTATCCAATAAGAGGCCTTAGGAACATAACCCACCATATTGTTTGGAGCCATGCTCATACCCAAAAAAATGGGTGTTGTTCCATTTTTTAATACAACATCATAAACTTCACCGTCACCCCCCTTAGGCTTAGTTAAATTTCTTCTTTGTGTCCCGTTCCATCTGGCAGGAATTAAATAATGATGATTGTTCATATAATATCCCCCAACATAAACCTCACCGTCCTCACTTAAAACAATGCCAAATGCTTCTGAATCAGCACCAGTAGTCAAGTTAATTTTAGAACCGTTTTTCCAATAACAAGAACCATTCGAAAAACTTCCGGCTACATATACATCATCGTTGTGAATATAGATTGAATGTGCCATTGTGCCTTTTCCTTGAAGAGATTTTTTTTCTCCATCAACCCAATATACAGCGTTAGAACTTTCGTCATAACCTGAAGCATAAACAATATTGTCTTGAACGAAGATATCGGTCACTTCTCCTTCTCCCATCGAGACTCTTTCTCCATTGACCCAATAGCTTGCATATTGAACGCCATTGGGGTACCCATCAATATAATATCCAGCGGCATAAATCTTTTGACCACCAATGGTTAAATTTTTGTCTAAATCATCTTGTTCCTTTGCACATGATGCGATCAGTATCAACAACATACAGATCAAAGCTAATCTTATCATCTTCTGTATCTTGGTTAGGAATCGAAAAAATGAAGGTGTTTTTTGGTTCAGGTTCATCATCAAATTAACTTCTTTAGTAAGTCAAATAAAGCCATCCTTCAAGAATTTTGTTGATCTCCGGTACCTCTACTCTGTAATAATAAGATCCTGCCGGAAGAAGATTCCCCGTTTGATCAAAGGTTCCAGCCCAATCATTTTGGTAATTCGTTTTCTCATTGAGCTGAAGTTTATAATTATAATCAACATTGAGGTATGTCTTGTTTTCTATAAAAACGCGATCATTCAATGCAGAAATACCTAGATGTACATTTTTTTTGGCGGGAAGGTGGTATAAAAAATAATTGGTTCGAGGAGCATTATCAATACCTATCCATTGTAGTCTTGAATTTAAGATTAAGGAAGATCCCTCCAATCCTGTAAAAGCCGGATTAAATACACTTAGGTTAGCCTTTGAAAAAATAATACTCGATTGCTGGCTCAAAAGGGTATAAGGTAGCAGAATGAATATTAACCTTAAAGAAATTCTATTAATTAAGTTGAGTAATAATGCGATAAAAAAAAATTAGATGTCCTGCACAAATTTAAATATTAAATTAAAACAGGATTTTATCTTAGTCAAAAGATAGATTAATTTAAAAGGAGTTTAAAATTAAAGCTCCTTTTTAATTTTAAAGCCATTCCACCTCTCCGGAAGCGAGTTTATAAACCCCACCTTTGATCTGAATTTGACCTTTATCCTCAAGATCTTTTAAAATTGGACTAATGGATCTAATTTGATCAATGGTTTGGGTCACATTTTCATCAATAGCTGCATTAACAAAAGTGCTATTAGTGCTATCGTGAGGTGATGAAGCTGATCCCTTTACCGCATCGACTGCAGGGGTTATATTGGATAATAAAGAGGTAATATTACCCAACTCAACATTATCGCAAGCAGCTTTTACAGCACCACAACCTTCATGACCTAGGACCACAATTAGCTTACTTCCGGCTACTCCACAAGCATATTCCATGCTAGCTGCTATATCTGTATTAACAAAATTTCCCGCTACCCTAGCTACAAAAATGTCTCCCAATGCTTGGTCAAAAACTTGTTCAACCACAACTCTTGAATCAATACAAGAAAGAACGATTGAGTGAGGGTTTTGACCATTAACAGAATCAGCTCGAAGACTATCAATATCAACACCCTCGGATTGGGCATCCATATATCTCTTATTTCCATCCACCAATAGATTATAAGCATCGATGGGTGTTAAAGCATCTTGGTGCTCTTTTGACAAAATTTTATTCTTATTCATAATATTTTATTTAAAATTACTTTTTATGTGATCAATACATTTTTTGTGATCCTCAAAGACATTTTCGTCTTTTATTTTTGAATCAAAAAAGCCCATTTTTTCAAACATTAATTTAGGTTGGCTTTGAAGCCCTGAAAAATAAATGGATTTATTACTGTTGTTTAGGCCAGATATGATTTCCTCTAAAACATATATACCCGATTGGTCTATGTAATTCATTGAATCAAGTTTAAAAACAATAATCGATATGCTTTTAGGTGTTTTAGAAATTAATTTTTGAAAAAAGTCAGAAGAACCAAAAAATAAAGGTCCAACAACTTGTTTAACAGCTATATCTGGTTCTCCATCTCCATCAATATCTAATAAATCAATTTTATCATTTAACTTTTCTTTGGAAGCAAATCTTACTAAAGAAAGCTCAGACATCGAGTCCCCTGATTTTTTCATGAAGAAAATACAAGCAATTAAAAGACCAATCCCTACTGCATAAACTAAATTCCAAAAGGTAGCCAATAGCATCACTGTAAACATAATTATTACCTCTGAGCTTATCCCCAGGCCTTTTAATTTGATATCCTTTGGTAAAATTTTAATAGCCCTTAATCCCTTATAGTCCATTACACTTATACCAACAGTAACTAATATTCCAGCTAAAACAGCTGCAGGAATTTTGGATGCTATTGAGCTAAAAATTAGAATTATAAATAATAAGACCATACTAGAGATCATTCCAGAAATTCTTGTTACCCCACCGGAGTTAATGTTCACTACTGTTCTAATTGTAGCACCGGCTCCTGGTAAACCGCCAAAAATAGAGGAAATAGCATTCCCTATACCTTGGCCAATTAACTCCTTATTTGGCTTATGCCTGGTTTTTGTTAAGTTATCAGCAACAACACTTGTCAACAGAGAATCAATAGTACCCAATAGTGACAAAGTTAAAGCTGTAAAAAAGTACGGTAATAATTCTACAAAACTAATCTCTGTAAAAATACCCCACTGTGGCATCGGGAAACCACTCGGAATTTCAGTGATTGGTCTGTAACCTGGAGTAAAGAAAATACCAACAATAGTCATTAAAATTAAACCTACTAATGTACTTGGGATGATAGTTGTAATTCTCTTAAAACCATATATAATGATTATTGTACCAAGGGCCAATAGGAGTTCGATAATATCAATATTTTGAATTGCTCTGGGTAAAACCCTCAACGCACCTACTACTCCAGAGGCGTATTTTGATGCTTGTACTTTAGACTCGTTCTGAATGTCAATTTCATTTAAGTTTTCCGATATTCTTGCGGCTTCGATAAAACTTTCCTTGTCAATAAGATCATTTATGGAATTTTCTTCAATTGACTTAATTAGTAATGCGTTTTCGGCCTCTTTCTCAAAAGATTTGACAAGCTCAACATCTTCCTTTGGATAATACCCTAAAACAGGTAAGGTTTGTGTTGTTAATATGATCAAACCAATAGCAGTCATAAAGCCTGAAACAACAGGGTAGGGAATATATTTGATATAAACCCCTATGCCCATAAGACCTTGTAATATTTGAAGTAGTCCTGATAAAAGAAAAACACCTAGAATTAAAGGTAATGCTTTGGAAACATCACCATCATTCATGATCACTATCGAAGATATAATAACCATACTGAGAGCCGTCATGGGTGCGGTTGGTCCTGAAATTTGCGTATTTGTCCCACCCAAAAGAGCAGCGAAAAAACTTAAGAATAAAGCTCCGTATAGACCAGCTGAAGCTCCAAGTCCAGAGGAAACCCCAAATGCTAACGCTAAGGGAAGAGCTACAATTCCAGCAGTTATACCCCCAAAAATATCTCCCCTCAAATGTGAAAATAATTTATTCATTGATAAAATTTTATTAATTAAAAAAAATAGAGACGTGAAAGAAAATCCCTAAAAACCGTGAACTAAGCTTGAAAATTTGATTCAGGAGGTGGTAAGTCTTCAGTATTTGAAACTTCATTGAAGTTTTCTACGATATAATCAATGGTATTTGATTCGTTTGAGAAAAAAATGGAGTGAAAATAATTGACAAGAATCTTGGATTCTTCAGCACTGTCCAATGAGTTTTTATCTTCCTTAGAGCTGTTGTCAATATCACTGTTGAGGACTATTTTATCTTTTGTGTCCAACAGATCAGTAACCAAAAAAGCGTTGGAGAGTTGGCTTAATATCAGGAACATCAGAAGGAATCTGGAAGCTGAATTCTTAAGTTTGTTTTTTGGATTCATCTCTAATCAAGCATTTGAGCCGATCAATACAAAAATATATAAAAATTATAAATCAAAAATAGGATTGCCTTTGGAGTACCTATAAGGTTTTGTTAAAAGTGCATTTTAAGGAACGGATGGAATCTTAACTATTGCTTTTTGCCTCCAACTGATCCCCAAAGATTGATAATTCATAGTATTGTTTATTCCCAATCCGAAAGAAAGATCTAACTGTAAATTGGAATTGATCAAATAGGCCAATCCATAATCAAAATTGGAAAGAGGAGCTGAGGCATTATAGACAGATCCATAAGGTTCTATGTAAATGCTGAGCTTTTTTGTAAGGGTTTGCCCAATGGCTATGGTATAAATAAAGTTTCCCTTCCCTTGATGATAATGATTGTAACCAAAATTATATCCCACACTGGTATTTTGACCAATGTTGTGGGCAAGTGAGATACGGTTGAGAAAACCCAATCGGTCTTCATTGTCTTTGGGTAATTTCAGATGAGAGAGTATTGCAAATTGAACTGTGGGATTTTCGTTTTGGTTAAGTGCAATTTTTGTTCCCAGTTCTACACTGCCCAATCCAAATTGATAGGTATTGTCCTTAGATGTTTGAATACCATCCAACTGCAAAACCATACGCAGTTCTACTTTTTTGGAAATTCCATACCGAAAAAGATTGGTAGGAATAATAAGGGATTTTAGTTTTTCATTACCGTCACCCTCTATTTGATTCAATATCCCAGACTCGATTTGCAGCCTAGCTTTTTCAAGAGTAACCGCACTTTCTGTCTGATCAGGACGGTCGGTAATGATGGTTTGAGCAAATGGAAATTGGCTCAAAAAAAACAAAAGCAAAGAATGGATATAGTATGATCGGGATTTCAAAGTTAATATTCATTAAGATAGTGTAAAGATAAATCTGTTAGTAAAATCTAAATTATTTAAAAGGTGAATTTTAAAAAAATTTCACTTCCACTTCTTTGCACTTCCACATCATTTGATGTTCCTCTGAAATCATAAGCATAGGCAAGAGACAAGCCAAATTTGGTTTTAATGATGGCCATCACATTCATGTAGCGGGTGCTTTTGTATCCCCCCCAACTTCAAAGATTCCTTTAAAATCATAGGTTCCTTATCCGATGCTTGCCATTTTGACTCAAGAATTACGTTTTATAAAAACTTCAAAAAATTTACAGCGACAAGCCCCTCAGAATTCACCAATAAGAAAGGAGCGCTCCCTAAAAACAGTATTCATCACCGATCGCATATTGATCATATATTTCTTGGGAAACTTTACCCGAAGCATAATCCGCGCTTAGGCCAACCCCTCCTAGACTATTGGACTGTGAGTTGGGGAAATAATTCGGCCGGAAATAAAAATAGTAATCACCCTTAATTACTTCCTTATTTCTGATGGTCACACACTCCTCCTGCTGCTTACTGCATGAAAGGAAAAATAAAAAAAATAAAAAGGGTGTCAAGCGTGTCATAAATCTACTATTGTATATTTTTAGTGAAGTAAAATTAAAAGTCTGTATTTTTACAAAGTTAGTAAATTAACCCC
>JAAZUX010000084.1 GCA_018623955.1 Flavobacteriaceae bacterium
ACAGCCCGTTTCCAAAAATATCAAGTGAAAATATCATTTGGAAAAAGTAAAGCAAGCAAATGTGATCTATGAATATTTTATGACGATTTTGCAAAAAAAAATAAAATTCGGATATTTGCATTTCATATGAAAGATGCAACGACATACTCCTTGGAAACCGCCGCAATTTACAACCCGGCTCCACTTCGTCCACGCCGCCCCTAGCGGGTACATTTCTCTATTCGAGACTCAGGTGCGTCCGGTCTCATTTTCCAAAACTTATAACCTATTTTTTCAATCTAAAAACGTTTGTCAATAATGGAATTGATTATTGCCAATTCAAAACATATTATACACGCCCAAGACATCAGTACATGCATCGGCGAATCGGCCAAAATGCGAGGTACCGGTATCGCCCGAAGGAGTCCGGAATACATCAGTAAAAAGATGGAAGCAGGCAATGCCGTCATTGCCTTGGAAAACAATGAATTCGCCGGCTTTTGCTATATCGAAGTTTGGGGTCATGGAAAATACGTGGCCCACTCCGGTTTGATCGTCTCCCCCGATCACAGAGGTAAAGGGCTGGCTAAGCAAATCAAACAAAAAGTGTTTGATTTGTCTAAAAAGAAATTTCCCGATTCTAAAATATTTGGAATTACCACCGGAAAAGCGGTGATGCGGATCAATTTTGAGTTGGGTTACCAACCCGTTGATTTTTCTCAACTTACGGACGATCCCGATTTTTGGAAAGGCTGTCAAACCTGTAAGAATTATGATGTGCTGACCCGAACAGAAAGAACTATGTGCCTGTGTACGGGCATGTTGTATGACCCAAGACAATGATAAATCTATAGTAAATCAGAAATGGAAAATAAAAAATTAGTATTGGCCTACAGCGGCGGTTTAGACACCTCCTATTGCTTGATGAAACTTTCTCAAGAAGGCTATCAGGTTCACGCCATCAGTGTCAATACAGGAGGATTTGATGCTATGGAAGTGGAGGAAATGAAAGCCAAAGCCCTGCAGATGGGAGCCCATACCTATCAATCCATCAATGCACTAGACTCCTTTTACGAAAAGGTGGTCAAATATTTGGTATTCGGTAATGTTCTCAAAAACAACACCTACCCCCTATCGGTCAGTGCAGAGCGAATTGTTCAGGCCATGGAAATCGTAGCCTATGCCAATCAGATTGGCGCCGATGCCATTGCCCATGGAAGTACAGGAGCAGGAAACGATCAAGTGCGGTTTGATCTGATATTTCAGGTCATGGCACCGGATATTGAGATCATCACCCCCATCAGAGACCAACAGCTTTCCAGAGAAGCCGAAATCGCTTACCTCAAAGAAAATGGAGTGGCCTTGTCGTGGGAAAAAGCACAGTACTCCATCAATCAAGGTTTGTGGGGAACCAGTGTGGGCGGTAAGGAAACCCTGACCTCCCACGATAGCCTTCCCGAATCGGCTTATCCAAGTCAATTGGAAAAACAAGAAGCCCAAAAAGTAACCCTGCATTTTGAAAAAGGGGAATTGGTAGGAATCGATGGCCAGATGGACAATCCGGTCAATAACATCATCAAATTACAAAAGCAAGCAAAAAAATTTGGTGTTGGCAGAGACATCCATGTGGGAGACACCATCATAGGGATCAAAGGCAGGGTTGGTTTTGAAGCTGCTGCCCCTCTTTTGATCATCAAAGCCCATCACCTGCTCGAAAAACATACCTTAAGCAAATGGCAACAATTTCAGAAGGAACAACTGGGAAATTTTTATGGGATGCTGCTCCACGAAGGACAATATCTGGATCCGGTCATGCGGGACCTAGAAGTCTTTTTGAGCAACAGTCAAACAACGGTTAGCGGAAAGGTTTTCGTAACCCTCCACCCCTATCGATTTGAACTCAACGGTATTGAATCAGATCACGACCTGATGAATGCCGCTTTTGGCAGCTATGGGGAAGAAAACAAGGGTTGGTCAGCCGATGACGCCAAGGGTTTTATTAAACTAGTTTCCAACCAAAACAAAATATACCAATTCGTAAATAAAGAAAAATGAAAAAAGTAGGCATTATTGGGGGTTCAGGTTATACCGGAGGAGAATTGATCCGATTGGTATTACACCACCCCGCATTGGAATTGGATTTTGTGTACAGCACCACCAAACCGGGAACACCAATGCACGATACCCATGCAGATTTACTGGGCAGCGGAGCACCGGATTTTACAGCAACCATTAACCCAGATGTCGATGTGGTATTCCTCTGTGTGGGGCATGGCAAATCGGTTGGGTTTTTGGAAAAAAATCAATTTTCTAAAAATACGGTCATCATTGACTTGAGTAACGATTTTAGATTGAAAAAAGACACGCAATTTCAGGACTACGATTTTGTATATGGATTGCCGGAAAATCAGCGAGATAAGATCGAAAAAGCCAATGCCATTGCCAATCCCGGTTGTTTTGCAACAGCCATACAACTGGCTCTTTTGCCATTGGCCAAAGCCGGAATCATCCAAGAAGCAGTCCATGTTAACGCCACCACAGGCAGTACAGGCGCGGGGGTGGGATTAAGTCCCACCGGGCATTTCAGCTGGAGAAATAACAATATCTCTTGGTACAAACCCTTCACCCATCAACATTTGGGTGAAATTGGGGAAACTCTGGGAGCACCCAAAATATATTTTCTCCCCCAAAGGGGAAATTTTACGAGGGGGATCTTTGCCAGTTGCTACACCCCTTTTGACGGTGAACTCAACAAAGCAGTTGAAATGTACAAGGAGTATTACAAAAATCATCCTTTTACACACGTATCGGACAATGAGCTTACTCTAAAACAAGTAGTAAACACCAATCATTGTGCCCTACATTTACATCAATTTGAGAACCAATTGCTGATCACATCGGTCATTGATAATTTGGTCAAAGGTGCCTCAGGTCAAGCCGTACAGAATTTGAACCTCATCATGGGATGGGAAGAAGATTTAGGCCTACAACTCAAAGCCAGTGTGTTTTAAAAATTAAAAAGAATAAAAATGAAAATAGCCATCATCGGATCAGGGAATTTGGGATTGAGTATTGCCAAAGGATTGGTATACAACAATACCTATACTTCACTTTACCTGACCAAAAGAGACCTCAGTGCCATCGAAAAATGGGAAGAATACAACAATGTCAAAATCACTTCGGACAATCAAGAGGCTGTAAAAAATGCTGACATCATCATCTTTACGGTACAGCCCCGACAGTTTGACGGCATCTTAGAGGAAATCAAAGCTGTATTGACCGACAAACATGTCTTGATCTCTGCCATTACGGGCTACAGCATCAAGCGAATGGAAGACCAATTGGGAGGGAATTATCCCATCATCCGAAGTATGCCCAACACTGCCATTTCGGTAGGGAAATCGATGACCTGTTTATGTTCCAATGCAGTAGGAGAAAAAAGGATTGCTATTGCAGAGGCCATTTTCAATGGTCTGGGAACCACCATCAAAATCGCTGAGAAACAAATGCAGGCTGCTACGGTGGTTTGTGCCAGTGGAATCGCCTTTTGGATGCGACTGATTCGCGCCACTACCCAAGGGGGGGTCCAAATGGGTTTTGATGCGGATGAATCCATGCGCATGTCAATGTATACAGCTCTGGGAGCTGCAAGTCTATTGATTGAAACCGACTCCCATCCCGAAACCGAAATAGATAAAGTCACCACTCCTCAAGGCTGTACCATTACCGGTTTAAACGAAATGGAACACCAAGGTTTGAGTTCGTCTCTCATCAAAGGAATCATGGCTTCTTTCGAAAAAATTAATGAAATTAAAATGCAATGAAACTATTTGACGTATACCCGCTTTATGAAGTTTGCCCCGTAAAGGCAAATGATGTCCATGTTTATGACGAGGCAGGAACGGAATATTTGGATCTATACGGTGGTCATGCGGTCATTTCAGTGGGACACAGTCACCCCCATTATGTCAACCGATTACAAGAGCAATTACAAAAAATTGCTTTTTATTCCAACGCCGTAGAAAATCCACTTCAACAACAGTTGGCAGACGAAATCGGGGAACAATCTTGTTTGCACGAATACCAGTTATTCTTGTGCAGTTCCGGAGCAGAGGCCAACGAAAATGCTCTAAAATTGGCCTCTTTTCACACCGGCAAAAAAAGGGTAGTGGCCTTTAAAAACGCATTTCACGGAAGAACCTCAGCAGCCGTTGCCGCCACAGACAACCCAAACATCAATGCTCCGTTGAATCAGCAGCAACAGGTAACTTTTATTCCTTTTAACAACGCTCAGGCGTTGGAAAAAGAATTGCAAAGAGGAGATGTTTGTGCAGTGATTTTTGAACCCATTCAAGGGGTAGGCGGTCTCGATCAGCCCGAGGATGATTTTGTGTTGAAAATGGAACAATTGTGCCATCAATACGGCACCGCTTTGATCGCCGATGAGGTGCAATCCGGCTTTTCCAGATCGGGTAGCTTTTTTGCTTTTCAAAACAACAACATCAAACCCCACATCATAACTATGGCTAAGGGAATGGGTAATGGTTTTCCCGTAGGTGGTATACTGGTCCACCCCGATGTCAAACCCAAATATGGAATGCTGGGGACTACCTTTGGAGGGAATCACTTGGCCTGCACGGCTTCATTGGCGGTTTTGGAAATCCTAAAAAAAGACAAGCTCCAAAAACATGCCAAAGAAATGGAAGCCTATTTCAGAAGCAAAGCAGAAAAAATAAAAGGGGCCAAAATCAAAGGAAGAGGGCTCATGCTTGGATTGGAATTTGACTTTGAAGTGGGGCCCTTACGAAAAAGGCTCATCTATGAAAAACACATATTTACGGGGGGAAGCAGTAACAAAAACGTTTTGCGAATCCTTCCGCCATTGACCGTGCAAAAAGTTCATTTCGATCAGCTTTTTGACGCATTAGAAGATTTATTATGAAGCATTTTATCACCCTAGCGGATTTACCCAATTTTGAACAGACCATCGATTTGGCAATGGATTTAAAAAGAAATCCCACACAATC
>JAAZUX010000085.1 GCA_018623955.1 Flavobacteriaceae bacterium
ACCCAAGAAATTCGTCTTAAAGACGGAAGAACCATTACCCTCGAAACTGGTAAACTGGCCAAACAAGCCCACGGCTCTGTTGTCGTAAGAATGGGGAACTGTATGCTTTTGTGTACGGTAGTTTCCAACTATAATTCCGGTCAAGTCGACTTCCTACCCCTTACGGTAGATTACCGCGAAAAATTTGCCGCTGCAGGAAGATACCCGGGAGGCTTTTTCAAAAGAGAAGCAAGACCCAGCGATGGAGAAATACTGACCATGCGCCTTGTGGACCGTGTATTGCGACCATTGTTCCCAAAAGATTATCACAACGAAGTTCAGGTGATGATTCAATTGATGTCTCATGACGAAAACGTGATGCCCGATGCATTAGCAGGATTGGCTGCATCAGCCGCCATCCAGTTGAGTGATTTCCCATTTGAATGTCCTATTTCCGAGGCCAGGGTTGCCCGAGTGAACGGAGATTTTATCATCAATCCCAGCCGAGCGCAATTAGACGACTCCGATATCGACATGATCGTGGGAGCCTCTGCAGATTCGGTAATGATGGTAGAAGGCGAAATGGACGAATGCAGTGAAGAAGAAATGGCGGATGCCATAAAATTTGCACACGAGGCCATTAAAGACCAAATTGATGCGCAAATCAAACTGGCTGACGCTTTTGGTAGAAAAGAAGTCCGTGAATACGACCAAGCGGAGGAAAATGAAGAACTACAAAAGCAAATCCACGATGCTGCCTACGATCAATGCTATGCCATTGCCAAAAAAGGGACGGGAAAAGCCGAACGCAGTTTAGCCTTTAGCGAATTGAAAGAAGAAATCAAAGCCACTTTTTCGGAGGAGGAACTTGAGGAAAATGGTGATTTGATCAGCAAATATTTTGGTAAAGCCCAAAAAGAGGCAGTCAGAGAATTGGTATTGAGTGAAGGAATGCGTTTGGACGGTAGAAAAACCGATGAAATCAGACCCATCTGGTGTGAGGTAGATTACCTCCCCTCTACCCACGGTTCTTCCATATTTACTCGGGGTGAGACACAAGCCCTAGCCACCGCAACATTGGGTACTTCGAGAGAAGCCAATCAAATTGACATGCCCTCCTATGAAGGAGAGGAGCGTTTTTATTTGCATTACAACTTCCCTCCCTTTTGTACAGGAGAAGCCCGTCCACTACGAGGAACGTCAAGACGCGAAGTGGGGCACGGTAACTTGGCCCAAAGAGGTCTTAAAGGGATGATCCCCGAAGATTGTCCATACACTGTAAGGGTCGTAAGTGAAGTTTTAGAATCGAATGGTTCATCTTCTATGGCAACGGTTTGTTCCGGGACCATGGCCTTGATGGATGCAGGAATAAAAATGAAAAGACCCGTTTCCGGTATTGCCATGGGATTGATTTCTGATGGTGATCGTTTTGCTGTTTTGAGTGATATCCTTGGAGATGAAGATCATCTTGGAGATATGGACTTTAAAGTTACCGGAACAAGTGAGGGAATTACAGCTTGCCAAATGGACATCAAAATCAAAGGTTTATCCTATGAGATATTGGTCAAAGCTCTTAAGCAAGCTCGTGAAGGTAGATTACATATACTTGACAAACTCATCGAAACGATAGCTCAACCCAACGAAAGCGTAAAAGCACATGCACCCAAGATGGTAAACCTTACCATTCCAAATGAATTTATTGGTGCTGTCATTGGTCCTGGCGGTAAAGTCATCCAGGAAATGCAAAAAGAAACCGATACCACCATTGTGATCGAGGAAGAAGGAGATGTTGGTGTTATCGAAATATTGGGTGTCAATCAAGAAAAAATTGATGCTGCTATAGAAAGGATTAACAACATCACATTCAAACCAACTGCTGGAGAAATTTACAATGTTACAGTTGTCAAAATATTAGATTTTGGAGCGGTAGTCGAATTTGTACCCGGCAATGAAGTGCTACTTCATATTTCTGAAGTCTCATGGGATAGAATTGATAAAGTGACAGATGAGATTAATATGGGTGATACTTTTGACGTAAAATACTTTGGTATTGATCCCAAAACCAGAAAACAAAAAGTTTCCAGAAAAGCTTTGTTACCAAGGCCTGAGCGGAGTAAAAAACCCCGAAACGAATAAATTAGATTTCGGGTGTAACATTTTTGTTTTTTTAACGTATAATAAGATGTAACCTAATACTTTTTCATGAGACAACTCAAAATTACAAAACAGGTAACCAATCGTGAAACGGCTTCCTTAGACAAATACCTCCAAGAAATTGGAAAGGTAGATTTGATCACGGCAGAGGAAGAGGTAGAATTGGCGCAAAGGATCAAGGCAGGCGACCAGATCGCCTTAGAAAAATTGACCAAAGCCAACCTCCGTTTCGTTGTCTCTGTTGCCAAACAATATCAAAATCAAGGATTGACCTTACCCGATTTGATCAATGAGGGAAATCTGGGATTGATCAAGGCAGCTCAACGTTTTGATGAAACCCGAGGTTTTAAATTCATTTCCTACGCCGTTTGGTGGATCAGGCAATCGATTTTACAAGCTTTGGCAGAGCAGTCTAGAATTGTTAGGTTGCCACTCAATAAAATTGGTTCGATTAATAAAATCAACAAAACCTACGCCTTTTTAGAGCAAGCACATGAAAGAGCACCTTCTGCCGAGGAAATCGCCAAAGAATTGGACATGACCATCAATGATGTAAAGGAGTCCCTCAAAAACTCCGGTAGACACGTCTCTATGGATGCCCCATTGGTAGAAGGAGAGGACTCCAACCTCTACGATGTACTGAATAGTGGTGAATCTCCAAACCCTGACAAAACCCTTTTACACGAATCCCTAAGAACAGAGATCGAAAGGGCTTTGGAAACCTTAACACCCCGTGAGGCGGATGTGGTACGCTTGTATTTTGGTTTGGGCAATCAACATGCCATGACTTTGGAGGAAATCGGAGAAACCTTTGATTTGACTCGTGAAAGGGTCAGACAAATCAAAGAAAAGGCCATCCGCAGACTGAAACATACCTCTCGAAGTAAAATTTTGAAAACTTACTTGGGTTAAATTGAATTTTTCATAATGCATACCATCATTGCTCCCTCACTACTGGCCGCAGATTTCGGAAATCTAGAACGAGACTGTAAGATGCTCAATAGCAGTGAGGCAGATTGGTTTCATATCGATGTGATGGACGGTGTATTTGTTCCCAACATCTCTTTTGGTATGCCGGTGATTAATTCCATCGCAGCTCATGCCCAGAAGCCCCTAGACGTGCATTTAATGATCGTCCAACCCGAGCGCTACATCGAAACTTTTGCAGCCTTGGGGAGTGATATACTCACCGTGCACTACGAGGCTTCTACCCACCTTCACCGAACCTTGCAATCCATCAAAAGCAACGGCATGAAAGCAGGAGTTGCCTTAAATCCCCATACTGCTGTAGATTTGCTAGAACCTATTATTAATGAGATTGACTTGGTTTGTTTGATGAGTGTCAATCCAGGCTTTGGTGGGCAAAGTTTTATAGAATCAACCTATGAAAAAGTAAAAAAGCTAAGCGAAATCATCAAAAAGTCAAGCGCATCGACCCAGATCGAAATCGATGGTGGTGTTACCAACCAGAATGCCAAGCAACTGATTGAATGCGGTGCCGATGTTTTGGTAGCGGGAAGTTTTGTCTTCTCCTCCGAAAACCCCAAAGAAACCATATCGGGTTTAAAAAATATCAATTAAAAAAAGGGGCTTTTGCCCCTTTTTTTATTTCCTAAAATTCTGTTCTGAATTGTACTCTTCTGTTTAAGGCTCTGCCTTCCTGGGTTTCGTTGTCAGCAATGGGTCTATCTTCTCCATAGCCTTCGGTTTTTAGTCGATCGGGGTTCACACCCAGGTTGACTAAAAATGCTTTGACAGCGGCAGCGCGATTTTGAGACAGTGCAAGATTAGCCTCAGCCTTACCATCACTTGAAGTATGACCTTCGATCACCAAACTACCTTCAGGGTTTTCATCGAGTAATTTCTTGATATCATTCAAGGAATTGATTACAGCTTTTCCCATGATCCGATCAGTACCTGCTGCAAAATTGATTTTTGTAGCCAATTCATTGATGGTTTGAACCACCTCATTAGAGAGTTCGGGACAACCACTATTCTCTGCAATTCCAGCCTCTTCTGGACAAGCGTCATCTTTATCAGGTACGCTATCGCCATCAGTATCTAGCCATGGACAACCTTTATTTTCAACTGCACCTGCCTCCTCTGGGCACTCGTCATCCTTATCGGCCACACCATCTGCATCGGCATCGGGGCAACCATTAAGCTCTAACGATCCTTCCTGCTCAGGACATTCATCTTCATTGTCTGCAACACCATCTCCATCTGAATCGGGACAACCATTCATGATTTCAGTTCCAAACTCCTCTGGACAATTATCTTTGTTATCTGGGATTTTATCTCCATCAGTATCAGGACATCCATTAAATTCTTTAGGTCCAGGTTCTTCTGGACATGCATCTTTATTATCTGGTATTCCGTCCTTATCTGAATCTCCTTGACCAAAATTAAAATTAAAACCAGCCATGTGCTGAAGATGTTTATATGTCCCTTTTTCCTCAGACCATCTGTAAGCAGACCTAATATTTAATGAAATTTTATTTGAGATTGAAATGTCAAATCCTAGCCCACCGTGAATTGTTCTTCCTGCTCCCAAGGATTTAAATACCCCCTCAAAAGTAAGTTTTTTACCAAAATCAGATAATCCATAACCACCAATCAAATAGGGAGAGAATTTTTTTGAAGAAAAATTAAATTTCAAGAAAGCATCCACCGAAGTATAATCAGTATTTATATCGTCAATTTTAAATTTATTGATTCCATAATTGGCTCCAATCGAAAATCCAGCTCCTAGATACCTACCAATATGAACTGATGGACCAAAGCCATATTTTGATTCAACTGATTCATCTAAAACTTGAACAGTGTTAGCCCCAATACCAATTGACCAT
>JAAZUX010000086.1 GCA_018623955.1 Flavobacteriaceae bacterium
GGGAGTAACGCCTCCGACAGCAAGCTCCGAACAGAGCTCGATTCGATCTGCACCTGCGTTTTGGGCATTCAGGGCAGATTGGTAAGAATTTGCACAAATTTCAATTTCCATTTCTCAAAACTTCATAATTTTTTTACTTCTCAAATCGATAAAATTTCGCTATATTTAAAGAGGAAATCTTCATTTAGAAATGTGCTTTTTTTTCAAAAATCAAACCTCTTAAATATACTTAAAATAATAGTCTTAAAAAAATACAATTTGCAATTTTCAAATGGGTTATTTTCACCTTTGATTGCAGAAAAAAACTGACATCATTCCAAAATTTTATAATCAAAAATCATCCTGATGAATCAATCAAAAAACAACTATAGAACAGCTTTTATTTTTCTAACCTCCTTGTTTTTTTTATGGGGCTTTATAACGGTTCTTGTCGATAGCTTAATTCCGCGCATTCGAGACTTATTTACACTGACCTATTTTCAGGCTGGCTTGGTGCAGTTTGCCTTTTTTGGTGCGTACTTTATTCTTTCCATACCTGCGGGGTTTTTACTTTCGAAAATTGGATATAAAAAAGGGATTGTTGTTGGGCTAATCACCATGGCATTAGGTTGTTTTTTGTTTTATCCTGCAGCATCATTCCGTGAATTCAATGTGTTTTTATTGGCCTATTTTGTGCTCGCTGGAGGTATCACTATTCTTCAAGTTGCTGCAAATCCCTATGTTGCTGTTTTGGGACCTGAGTCGGGAGCGGCAAGTCGGCTCAATCTCTCTCAGGCATTTAATTCTCTTGGGACTTCGATTGCTCCGATTTTAGGAGCATCTTTCCTTTTAAGCGAAAAAGTAAAGTCGAGCGATGAAATTTCTGAGATGACGGCTACGGCTCGCGAGGCCTATTTAGTCAGTGAAGCAACTGCAGTTCAAACCCCATTTATGGTTATTGCATCTTTTATCATTCTTCTTGCTTTGGTTTTTGTGTTTGTCAAATTACCAAAAATGCTTTCATCTGCTCCAAAAGGTGGCTACAATGTACTTTTCAGAAATCAATCTTTACTCCTTGGTGCCCTAGGGATTTTTATTTACGTTGGTGCTGAGGTAGCCATAGGCAGTTATTTGGTCAATTATTTTTATGATATGGGATTAACAGCTGTGGTTAAGCAAAATGAAACTTTAGCTGCGATTGCCTCTACACTATTGGGTAAAGATTTAGAAGTCGTTAGTGACTATGGCAT
The DNA here is from genome assembly GCA_018623955.1 of Flavobacteriaceae bacterium. The sequence continues at coordinate 1,230 of JAAZUX010000086.1, forward strand.
ATTGGGTGCATTTGTTACCTTTTATTGGAGTGGCGCCATGATTGGGCGTTTTGTTGGTTCTTACCTTACCAAGATCATTCGTCCTTCACGCGTTCTTTCCTTTTTTGCCTTGGGTGCTGTATTTATGATCCTTATATCGTCTCAAACATTTGGCATTGTATCCATGGTTTCTATCCTAGCAGTAGGTCTATTTAATTCCATAATGTTTCCCACAATTTTCAGTTTATCCTTGGAAGGTTTAGACGATTTAAAACCCCAAGCATCTGGTATTCTATGCACAATGATTGTTGGAGGAGCCATTATCCCACCACTTTATGGATATATGACAGATTTATATGGGTTTAAAATGGCTCTTTTATTGCTGATCGGTTGCTATGGTTATATCGTTTGGTATGGGTTTAGGCAGGGAAAAAAAAGTATTTCTGCGTAAAGAAGCTAAAGCAATAGATTAGACTGATTACTTCAATTGTCTACCTCAACGAAAAAGGTGGAGACAGGGATTCCTTTTGAATTCAATATTGCGCCACTACCTGCATCAGTCCAGGCATGTCGAACATATTTTGGCTGTTTTACTTTATTTGAGTAAAGGTGTAAAAAGCAATCCTCAACTACTGCGTTTGCTTTGTAGAAATCAATATTGTCTGCTGAAACCTCGATTTGATCAGAGTAAGTAGATTTGAGTTGTAATTCCCCACCCTCTACACAGTCAAAAGAAATGGTAACAATATTATTTTTTCTTGCGATGTTTATCGGATATGAAGCATCGAGTTTGTTTTGATAGCCATAGGTTTTTCCTAAAGCTAGATTTGATAGTCGCTTACCGACTTCATTTTTTTTCGCGGGATGAATATTATCAGGATTTCCAATATCGAGGGTTACTACCATTCCCGTGTTTGACAGTGAAGTCACTTGACGTTGTGCATCTCGTAGAGCCGCGGACTGACCGTTATTGTAATTATATGGAGCGATTTGAACAAAATAAAATGGAAATTCATAGTTCCATTTTGAACGCCAACCTTCTATCATATTCTTAAATATGATCTTGTATTCATCTTCAAAACCAACATTAGATTCTCCCTGATACCAAATTGCTCCTTTGATTGTATACGGAATCAAGGGATATATCATGCCATTAAATAGAGACGTTGGTGTCCAAGCTGATATTTTTACAAAATTAGGCCGTGGATTAGAGGTCCCACCCTCAAGATTCAATTTATAAAAATTGTTTTCGAATAGTTCTGCAATCGGTAAAGCTTTCCAATTTCCTTCTAGAGACATTTCACCTTCACTGCTGACAAGTGATAGCGGTGAATAGATTCTAGCATCTCCCATGGTATCTATTAAACGAATTGCAATGGTATTTTCGCCCTCTTTAAGTAAACCCGCAGGAATATCATATTGTTTTTCTTTAAAACTATCAGTACCAATAGTAGCTCCAACGAATTCTCCATTGATATAGGTAAAATCCATATCATCTACTAAGCCAAGTCTAAATTTGTAATCTTCTCCAAGCTTTTCAATCGTAAATGATTTTCTTACCCAAACAATACCGTCGAAGTCATTTACTGTAACATCACTGAATACATCGGCGTAGTTTCCTGGGATTGATAGATCTTGCCATTGCGAATCATCCCATTTTTCAGCGGAAAAACGTTGATCGTCATACGCTAATTTGCTCCACTCATCAAAAGTGTACTTTTCAGTCGTATTGGGAAATTTGTCCAGTGGGTCAAGCCATTCTTTAAATTCATCGAGTTTTTCATCCATATCTGCAATGCTTTCCAATGCATCAGTGTAAGCAGAAATGGTTTGCAACGCACTTTGATCCGCCCATGATTGAACAGGAGTGCCTCCCCAGCTACTGTTGATGATTCCAATGGGGACTTGGAGTTCTTGATACAAATTCTTAGCAAAAAAATATGCTGTCGCGCTAAACTCAGGCGCGTTGATTGAGTCACTCACTTTCCAACTTCCTTTAACGGCTGTGTTAGGGATATGGCTAACCGTTTGCGCAGTTTTAAAAAAGCGTAGTGGGTATTGATCAGCGTTTGTTATTTCTTCAGAGGAGTTTTCAATCGGATCTGTAGGAAGCCAACCCTTTAGTGGCATGCTCATATTACTTTGTCCAGAGGCAAGCCAAACTTCACCCAATACTATATTTTGTATGGTTATACACGAGTGATCATCACACACTTCCATTGTAAACGCTTTATCATAATCAGCTGTTGGTACAGTTAGGTTCCAGCTTCCATCCTGTTCTGATGTTGTGTCAAATTGTCCCCATGGTAATGTAACTACAATTTTGGTTTGAGACGAAGAATTTCCCCAAACCTGCACTTCTGCATTTCTTTGTAACACCATGTTGTCTGAAAATAGACTCGGCAATTCAAGCGAGCTTGTTGATGACTGACAAGCAGACAAAACAATAGCTAATATGAAAGTGAATTCAAATTTAAGATTGTAAAAAATGGTTTTAATTTGAATCATAATCAATTAAAATTTCATCGATAAAAATCCATGTTCTTCCATCATGACTACTACCAATATGCCAATCGGGAACAGGGCCAACTTTTTTGGCAATGATCTTGACATATCGAATGGCTTCATCTGGCGGGTCAAATGATATGGTTTTGATTTTTGGATTGTCCCTTTTTTCAATTTCAAAATCAGCAGACCCGATCATAGTGAAGTTTTCCCCATCTGTAGATACATAGCATTCAGCCCCTGCTGGAAAGAAAATCCATGCATCTTGACTACTCAAAAAATTAACGGTGATATCATCTACTAATTTTGGTGCTGACAAGTCAATTGTTGCGTTTACATCTTCGTCAAAGTAGCCTTGCCACGCTCCAGTACGAAAGTCTTCTCCACCAATAATTCCATCATTTAATGCATCTTTACCGCCTGCAGTATACTGGTAATAGTAGTCTGTTTCTAAGGTCACTTTAATGTTGGGATTTTTTTTACGAAATGTGGTTTCTAATATCGCACTTTTTTGCCCATTAATGTCTGCATAAGTTTTTATTATCGTGTGATCCTCAATAGTGATTGGTTCTGCGTATTCAATAAAATCACCACCTATTGAATAATAAATTTTTGCCGCAGGTTGTATGCTTTTCAATTCAATTTTAGTGCTCACATCAAAAGATAAATCACCTTTTTCGATGTATGGAGGTACGGTAATCAAAAATTCTTTGATCTCTGTTGATGGAATGGAAGAATCTGAAGAACCCCAATCCGATTTTCTTCGACTCATACTAAAGTCTAAAGTCCCTCCATTTATAATATCATCGTGAGTGATGTATGAATTTGCCAATTGCTCTCCATTGAGCTTTACGTCCTTAACATAGTAAGAACGTTTGCCATTTTCGGGCGCATTGATCTGAAAACTGTTTCCGTTTTCGAGGTTTATTGTTGCAGATTTGACGATTGGAGCCCCAATAATATATTCATTGGACCCTGGTGTAACAGGGTAAAACCCAAGTGCACTAAATACATACCAAGCACTCATCTGACCACAGTCTTCATTTCCAGAAATACCATTAGGTTCATTCGTGTAAAGCTCAGTCATGATTTGACGAACTTTTTCCTGTGTTTTAAAAGGTTTATTCACGAAATTATACAGGTATGCCATATGATGACTCGGCTCATTTCCATGCGCATATTGACCAATCAACCC
>JAAZUX010000087.1 GCA_018623955.1 Flavobacteriaceae bacterium
TATTTAAAGTCGATTCAACAGGGTATTTTACCCGTCCAATTTGAAAATTTAAATGCCCATGAGGCTTTTAATGAGTATTTGATGACGGGTTTGAGAACCTCCTGGGGGGTTTCGCTACAAAAAATCAATGAAACATTTGGCAAACACTATTCCAATTATCTTGAAAAGCAGGTGGAAAATCATCTGATTGATCAAAGACTCTATTGGGATGGGGACGTACTCAAAGTTTCAAAAAGCGCTAAATTTCTGACAGACGGCATTGCCTCAGATCTATTTTTGCTCAAAAACTAAAGTTTTATTGATCCTTGGTATAAATCATAAAAATAAGGGTGAAAAAGCGCAATGGTTTCAATGCCCTTGAAAAAGTTGTCTATCCCGTAGTGCTCGTTGGGGGAGTGAATTGCATCGCTGTCTAAACCAAAACCCATGAGTAAAGTTTTAGTTCCTAAAACTTTTTCGAACATGGGAACAATAGGAATGCTCCCACCATCTCTCTTGGCGTGAGGAACCACCCCAAAAACATCATTGTAGGCTTTTTCAGCGGCCTTGTAGGCCAAAGAGTCGGTAGGTGTGACATAGGCATTGCCGCCATGATGGGTAGTGACTTCAACTGTTACTCCTTTGGGTGCAATTTTTTTAAAATGCTTCTCAAACAACCCACTGATGTTTTGCCAATCTTGATGGGGTACCAATCTCATAGAGATTTTGGCGTGGGCCTTACTGGGGATTACCGTTTTGGCTCCTTCGCCGGTGTAACCGCCCCATATTCCATTGACATCAAGTGTGGGACGGATTGATCTGCGATCCAGTGTGGAGAATCCTTTTTCACCCATCACAGCATCGATTCCGATAGAGGATTTAAAACTCTTTTCATCTGTAGCGTTCTCATTCATTTTCCTGCGTTCCGATTCAGAAATTTCTTCAACTTGATCGTAAAACCCTGGAATATTTACCCTTTTATTTTCATCGTGGAGGGAGGCAATCATATCGCACAATACATTGATTGGATTGGCTACTGTTCCGCCATATAGGCCAGAATGTAAATCCCTATTGGGACCGGTTACTGTGACTTCCATATAGCTCAATCCCCTCAACCCGGTGGTAATCGCTGGATTTTTGATACTATTGATTCCTGTATCGGAGATGAGTATGATGTCCGATTGCAGCATGCTTTTATGATCGGTAATGAATTTTTCCAAGTGATCGCTCCCCACTTCTTCTTCACCTTCAATTACAAATTTGATATTGTTTTTCAGTGTGTTGTTTTTCATTAAAAGTTCAATCGCTTTGATATGCATCAACATTTGTCCTTTATCATCACACGCACCTCTGGCAAAAATTGCTCCATTGGGATGTAATTCAGTTTTTTTAATGATGGGTTTAAAAGGAGGACTCTCCCAAAGATCAAGCGGATCGGGTGGCTGAACATCATAATGGCCATAGACCAATACCGTTGGAGCTTTTTCTGACACGAATATTTCTCCATAAACTACAGGGTGGCCTTCCGTTTCATAGATTTGAACCGAAGAACAGCCGATATCATTGAGTGCGTTTTCAATCCATTCTGCTGTTTTTTTTACATCCTGCTTGTAATGGGGGTCAGCACTTATGGAGGGAATTTTAAGCAATTCGATGAGCTGTTCAATAAAAATATCCTTTTGATTATGGAGTTCTTTTTTCATGATTTTTTATAACATTATAAATGTACAAAACATTGTTTCTTTTTCTTTTGGCTGAAAAATTATTTTAAGAAAACTTGATTATATTTGTGCTCGTTTTACCAAGCGGGTGTGGTGAAATTGGTAGACACGCTAGATTTAGGATCTAGTGCTTCACGGCGTGGGGGTTCGAGTCCCTTCACCCGCACAAAAAAAACCTCTATTTTAAATAGAGGTTTTTTATGATTTAATATTAATCGTACTTCCTGCGAAATCTTATGGTAAGATTAATCACTTGGAAAATCTAGGTGTTGATTACCCGATTATGCCTTAATGATGATAATTTGGGCTTGAGCATGAATGGCATTATTTTCCTTTGCATGTTCCATAATATCTTTTCCCTCATCGCAAAGGGGTTCAATCAACATGGCTCCGTAGGTGGCCAATAATAAAATCATTTCTGCCTTGTCGTGGATGGCTGCATGAATAATTAATGGCTTACCATTGACCTTCATTCTGGGGCTGATTATACCTGACTGAAGTAGTTTCTCTATGTACTCATAGTTTTCTGTCTGAATGGCCGTAAGTGCCTTTTCTTCTATGAGTTCTAATTTTTCTTCTAAAGCTTCAATGGACAGGCTGTCTTTGGGAACCAATACTTCGGTAGCACTTAATGTAGTTAAGGAGATCAAGAATGCGGAGAGTAAAAATTTTTTCATTTTGAGTACTATTTATTTTTGATTCAAAGATATTGACGAAACAGTAATAATTATTCATTTTAATTACCTTAGTTATGTACAAAATTATCTTTAATAATAATAATACGTAATTTAATGTTAAAATTAATCATTATTGTCATTTACCATTAAAGTAATTTTAACTTTTATTAAAAAAACCGTGCTATTTCTGTTAAAAATTAATAATTGGTAGTATTTCTCTGAAGTTAGTGTATTCCAAAAAGTCTTTTATTGAGATCTCGGGATTTGGAGGGTCCTGATTAAATGGGCAGTTTAAATCAATCAACGAAAGTTTAAGAAATCAAAGGATGCGCTTTAGACTTAGAACTAATTTCTGAATTTGTAACGACCTCGTCTTTATGTATGGTGAGTTTATTTGATAGATCTGTTGACTCTAAAATAATCTAATTTGATGTCATCCAAACCGTCCTTATCAAAAGGATATTCCATTTGATCTTGAATGTTGTAGAGAGAAATGAGAATAAACTCACTGAGAATGATTACAAAATAAGTCAATCCTACAGGGTTCTCCAATCCGATTTTGTTGATGATGGTGGGGGTGTAAATCACCGGAAACATATAGATAAAAATCAAACAATAGGCTTTCAAACTGATCGGAGTCCTGTGGGTATGAATGGCAATAAGATTTTCCTGTGAAACATGTACATCTCTTATGAATCTAAAAATCTTTTGCTTGACACCTCCAGACAATTCCTCGTTGTATTTTTCAATAAACTGGTAAATTAATGCTGTTTTGGCATCAATTTTATCTGTATTGTAGTTGGATTGAGAAAGGTGATCTAAAAAGGAGTTGGAAAGATCGTCTAAAATTTTTGTTATTTCTTTTTTTGCATCTTCATTAAGTTTAGTACTGTTCATGAAAAAATAGGAAATGGTTTTGATAGCACCCCTGTGCAAACTCAAGAACTCCAGGGCCTTTTCTCTGCGTTTGAATGCCCCCCTAATGGCAAAAACCAGAGGGAATATGATCGCAATACTTATCAAGGTCAGATCGATATTATAAATAATTTCAAAATTATAAGCACAAAAAGGCACTAGTAATGAGAGCAATAGTGTTATTAGCGTACGGTGGTTGATGATGGACAAATATCTTATCACAAATTTTAGTATTTTAGTTAAAACTATTAACTATATTATGAATAAGCAAATGTTTTTTTTTCTGGCGCTTTTGGTTGTGTCTTCTGTTTGTGCTCAGGTCGAACTGAAATCGGATCAATTATTTGAAAATCAGGATCCATTAAAAATCAAATTAAGTTACTCCAACAAAGTGATTCGACTTGAAACGGATGATACCACATATGTTAAAACCAATATGTCGTATTGGAATAATAATAAATGGAATGATCTCGAAGTTTCTTTAAGAGCCAGAGGTAATTTTAGGAGGTCTAAGTGCTATTTTCCACCCATTAAGATGAAAATTAAAAAATCTAAAGCTGAAGGTTCCTTGTTTGAAGGAAATAAAAACTTAAAATTGGTTGTTCCCTGCTTACTTCAGGACGAAAAAAATGACAACATCGTTCAGGAGTTTATTGCTTATAAGTTTTATGAAAAAATATCTCCCTATCACTTTAAAACTCGAATGGTTGAAATTGAGTTCTTAGAAGTCAAAAAAAACAAGACAATCGTTCATAACCTCAAAGGATTTTTAATAGAGGACGACAAGCGTGTTGCCGATCGATTTGAAGGAAAATCTTTTAAAAGATACATTCATCCCAAAGCCATGGATGACATGACATCCATCCAAAATTCTATGTTCCAATTTATGATAGGAAACACGGATTTTTCTGTTGCTTATCAACACAATGGAAAATTGCTTTATGCGAATAAAAAAATCTATCCATTGCCCTATGATTTTGATTTGTGTGGTTTAGTAGATGCCAGCTATGCCATCGTAAACAGCCGATTGGGAATCAAATCTGTCAAAGACAGAAAATATCGAGGTTTTAAAAGAGATGAATCCATGGTTTACGAAGTCAGGGATCAATTATTGGGAAAGAAGTCAGAATTTTTTCAAATCGTTGATGCTCAAGAATCCAAATTTGAGTTAAGCGCTGAATTTGAGAGTACCAAAGAATTCCTGGCAAGTTTTTTTAGAATTTTGGAAGATAAAGCAACCTTTGAAAAAGAGGTGATTCAAAATATGAGAACGAAGTAGTATTAATTTACACCCAAAGCTTCTATCATTTTATGGAAGATTTGGGTATTGTCATAAATTCCTCCGAAAAGTTCTGAAAACTTTCCATAGCTAAAAACGGGAACCATTGTGGCACTATGCCCTCCCGTGTTAAAGCCAGCAACGATTTCATAACCTTTTGTTTTTCCCATAGTAATCGCGAGTCCTCCTGTTTCGTGGTCGGCTGTTACGATCACCAAAGTATTGGAATTGTTTTTTGCAAAATTTAGTGCCACCTCAATGGCGCTGTTGAACTCTATAAACTCAGAGGTAATGTATTCAATGTCATTGGCGTGACCTCCCCA
>JAAZUX010000088.1 GCA_018623955.1 Flavobacteriaceae bacterium
AATGGGTAGTTTTCAGATTGAAGGAGGTCATCGTCTAAAAGGTAAGATCACCCCACAAGGGGCAAAAAACGAAGCTTTGCAAATTTTGTGTGCAGTTTTGCTTACACAAGAAACCGTTACCATTTCCAACATTCCAGATATTGTTGATGTCAATAAACTAATTGGATTGCTCCAAAAAATGGGAGTCAAAGTAGCTCAGCTGGAAAAAGGAAAGTATGCCTTTACAGCCGATGCTGTAGATCTTAATTATCTGGATAGTCAAGAATACAAAACCGATGCCAAACAGTTGAGAGGATCGGTAATGCTTGTGGGCCCTATGTTGACAAAATTCGGCAAGGGATCAATTCCTCGCCCGGGAGGAGATAAAATTGGAAGAAGAAGGCTGGATACTCATTTCGAAGGTCTTAAGCTACTGGGCGCAAATTTTAACTATAGCAAAGAAGATTACTTTTATACGGTAACTGCCGATCAACTTCAGGGCCGTGACCTTTTGTTGGAGGAGGCTTCGGTAACAGGAACTGCGAATATTGTAATGGCTGCCGTTTTGGCTCGAGGGACTACCACCATCTACAACGCTGCCTGTGAACCTTATCTTCAACAACTGTGTAAAATGTTGAACAGAATGGGTGCCAAAATTTCTGGTGTAGGCTCTAATCTCCTTACCATTGAAGGGGTAAGTAATTTGTCCGGAACAGAACACAGGATACTGCCTGATATGGTTGAAATTGGCAGTTGGATTGGATTGGCAGCGATGACCAAAAGTGAGATTATCATCCAAAATGTCAGTTGGGATGATTTGGGTCAAATTCCCAACGTATTCTCAAAACTAGGTATTCAACTTGAAAGAAGAGGAGATGATATTTTTATTCCATCTCACGAGGAGGGATACGAGATTCAAAGTTATATAGATGGTTCTATACTAACCGTTGCCGATGCTCCTTGGCCGGGTTTCACTCCCGACCTACTCAGTATTGTGCTGGTCGTAGCCACTCAAGCCCGGGGAAGTGTATTGATTCATCAAAAAATGTTTGAAAGCCGACTGTTTTTTGTAGATAAACTCATTGACATGGGTGCTAAAATCATTTTGTGTGACCCTCATCGCGCTACTGTGATTGGCCATGACTTCAGATCGCAACTCAAAGCTACTGTGATGACCTCTCCCGACATCAGAGCCGGTATTTCCCTATTGATTGCCGCGCTATCGGCAAAAGGCACCAGTACCATTCACAACATCGAGCAAATCGATCGCGGATACGAAAACATCGAGGGTCGTTTAAAAGCCATAGGCGCAAAGATTACACGCTTGCAAACCTGAATATGATGAGAGCTCCCATTCTTTTTTTTCTTTTACTTGCCTACAACCTTCAAGCTCAATTCATCACTGCTAAGGTATTGGACGCCGAAACCCGCCAACCATTGCCCTTCGTCAATATTGGTATTTTAAATAAAAATTTGGGCACAGTATCCGATGAGTACGGGGACTTTTTATTGGAACTCAATCCAGAATTCCTCTTGGACACTTTACGCTTTTCGATGATCGGTTTTGGAAAAAAAGATTTTTTGGTTCAAGATTATTTGGCACAAGAAAAAGCAGAAAATATCATTTTATTGAAAGAAGAAGCCCTTTTATTGGAAGGGGTTACTGTAGTTCGAAAAAAAAACAAAAAATACAAACGTAAGATTTTGGGTAATAAAACCGAATCCAAAACTTTGGTTGGCGGTTTTACCTCAAATGACTTGGGAAACGAAATCGGTTTTATCTGTAGGATTAGAAAAAGCCCCACTTTTGTTGAGGCTTTTAATTTATCCATTGCCAAAAATACTTACGGCAGCGTTCGTTTTCGACTCAATTTTTACAGTCTCAAACAAGGAATGCCCAATGAAAATCTATTGGATGAGACGATTATGATCGAGACGGACATCGAATCAGGTAGGGTCAGCCTTGACCTCAAACCCTATGATATTGTAATGGAGGACGATTTTTTGGTTCCAACCTCTATGCCCGTGCTACCAGTCAGGGGACATGGACTCAGATGGGGGTAGCGGCCTATGGTATGAATGTAGAGGTTGTTTATTGACAACATTATGTGCCTCCCCAATCAGCGCTTAGAAACTTTGTTGTTACTGATTCCTCTTTGACGACTGCATTTGAAACGGTCTACTTCGGTTCCCCGCTGTTTGAGGTGCTTGGTTTTTCGGCCCTGAACTCTGGCACGCCACATTTTAAAGCTGCTGGACTTCATTTCCCTGCGCATCATTCGAATAACTTCTTCTTCCTTGAGCCCAAACTGCATTTGAATGGCATCAAAGGGCGTTCGGTCCTCCCAAGCCATTTCAATGATTCGGTCTATCTGTTCCGGTCTCAGGTCAATCTGTTTTTTCATGTTGATTGTTCTCAGGTGATTCTAATGATCTTTTTTGGGTGTTTTATCTCATTAAACTGTTTCGGTCTGCCAAAGTATGTTTCGCCAAAATTCTCTTCCCTTCTTTCCTTACCGGAGCACTTTTAGACAAAGGCCAAAGCGAGCTGGTTGCATGTTTCCTTGCCTTTTGTAAATCAACAATAGGGTGGGGGTAACCTTTTCCGGATTCAAAACCGTAAACACCGGCTTCAATTGGCGTCAGTTCCCAAGGACTGTGAACCATTTCTTCCGGTAGCATTTTTAATTCCGGTAACCATTGTTTTACAAACTGCCCATTGGGGTCGTGTTCTTGACCATTTTTGACGGGGTTGTATATTCTCAGCATATTGATGCCGGTGACGCCGGCTTGCATTTGCAGTTGGGGGTAGTGAATGCCGGGCTCAAAATCCAAAAATTGTCTGGCCAGAAAATGTGCACAAGCCTGCCACGGTTGCCAGAGGTGGTGGGTGAAAAATGATACCACCAGGGAACGCATTCTAAAATTCAAATAGCCGGTTTCGACCAAACAACGCATTGCGGCATCAACAAGAGGGACACCAGTTTGTCCGGTTTCCCATGCTTTAATGTATTCTTCGTTAAGGGGTTTGTCCAGTTTTTGGTAACCTTTGTTGATGCTTTCAAACTCCATGGAGCACTCCATTTCAAATTTTTGAATAAAGTGAGATTGCCACCGCAATCGTGAACCAAAAGCTTTCAATGCAAAGCTTCTGTTGCCCTTTATTGACTCATATTCTGTTTTTTGTAAAACTTGACGCATCGACAGGTTCCCAAAGGCCAGATAGGGGGACAGCCGACTACAACTCCTGCGTGATAGGTCCGGTTTGGAAATGTGTTTTTGGTAATTCCGATATCGATCTTTAAAAAAAGAATTGAGATACCTCACCGCATATTGACTCCCTCCCATTTGACGTTTGGGATGGGGTTTCACCTCCAACTCCATAGTTGGTATTTGATCCTCCAGTTGACTTATTGCCCTTTTTGTAATCAGTACGCCCTTTTTGAGAGGGGTAGGAATGATGGTTTCATTCATCAAAGCGTCCCATTTTCTTAACCAGTTCACTCTGTTTTTCATCCCCCTAAAGACACCTTGTTGAAGGTGCTCCTCAAATGAAATGAGACTTTCATCGCACCATTGAGCAAGCTCATGGTCCCTCTTGAAGGTGGTCATTACACCTGTCTCTTGATGGGCCCATATTTTTTCGATTCGGTACACTTTTGAAATGGATTCAAGTACTTTAGTCAATTTCCCTGTGACGGAGAGAACCTTGCTGTTGTAGGACTTCAATTGGTCATTCAATGTTTTGATTGATTGCTTGATAAAGTCAAAATGCCTGGGGCTGTAGTGCGGGTCCTCAAATAGTATGTTTTCAAAAACATAGAGCAGTAGAACCCTGCGTTTTGACAACAGCGCATTTCGAAGAGGGGGATGATCCTCGAGTCGTAAATCCCTTTTTAACCAAACAATATGAATGGGTTCACGATCAGAATTCATCGGGATTTTCTATTATGGACAATGCTCTGTTTTTTATCTCTTCCTTTTCCAGTGCGGGAATTTTATCCAATAGCCTCAGCATCATGGCCATACGGTTGTTTTTGCTGAAATATTCCTTTTTGTCGTCCAAAAAATTCCAATACAAGCTATTAAAAGGACAGGCGTTTTCACCAATTCTTTTGCTCCGATCATACTGACATTCCTCACAGTAGTTACTCATTTTGTGAATATAGGAGCCAGAAGAGACATAAGGCTTTGTGGCCACGATACCTCCATCTGCCCATTGGCTCATGCCTCGGGTATTGGGTAACTGCACCCATTCTATTGCATCGGCATAGATGCCCAAATACCAAGCATCTACCTCATCGGGGTGGCACTGAATCAACAGGGCAAAATTACCGGTTATCATCAATCGCTGTATGTGGTGCGCATAGGCAGTTTCCAAAGAATCTGTAATGCTTTCTTTTAGACAATTCATTTTGGTTTTTCCGGTCCAATAGAAGTCAGGTAGTTGATTGAAGTTTTCTAGTATGTTACGGGTTTTGTAGTCCGGCATTTCACGCCAATAGATACCCCGCATGTATTCTCGCCACCCCAGTATTTGTCTGACAAATCCTTCAACTTGTGAAAGAGCAATGCGCTCTTGATTCATTTGGTAGTATTTGATGACTGCACCCATCACCTCGAGAGGGTGAAGGATTTTAGTGTTAAGGGCAAATGAAATTCTCGAGTGAAAAAGATTGCGTTCATCCGTATGCATGGCATCTTGGTAATCTCCAAAATGAACCAATAGGTTTTCACAGAAATAGTCCAGTTGCTCTAGGGCTTCTTCTCGATTGGCTGGAAAAAGGTAGTTTTCGACATCGTATGTACCTATGGACTTAATACCGGCTTTGACGACGGACTCATAGACTATTTGATTTCCCTTTTTATTGGGGCGGTAAGGTTGGGGAATAGGAGGCTCC
>JAAZUX010000089.1 GCA_018623955.1 Flavobacteriaceae bacterium
ATATGTTTTTTAGTTTTTGCCATTTGTCAATAAATTCAATATTGATGGAAATCAAGTTGTCTCCCTCCCATTCATCATGCTCATGAAAAATTAGAATTTCATATTCCGGAGAGGTAGCGATGTTGATGAATTTTTCAAACTGTTTTTTATCACCACAATATTTTTCTAATTCATTGATTGAAATTTTCTGTGAGTGAATGATTTGATTTTTTTCTTTCTTGAGTAGGTATCGGAATATTTTGTAGTGGTTAAATTCATCTAGGGTATCGTTGATTTCGTTGTTGAATTTTTCACCTAGGGAGTTGACTGAATTTTTTATTTCACCAAAAAATACATTTGTGTTTTCATTGATTTCAAATTCCTTGACTTGATTGAGAATTTTATGTTGCTTGATGTTTTTTAAAAAATAAAAAAGATCCGAAAAGTTTATGTTTTTATTTTCAAGTTGATTCAGGTAGTTGGAATAAATGGATTCATTTACACTGATTTTTGAACCTTCTAGCTCCTCGGTTAAGAATTTGATTTTTTCGTCTATAGACAGGTGAGGGACATTAATCGAACCGCAAACGTATTTGCTGATGAAATCCTCATCCGAGTTACCAAAGTCTAATTGGTGGGCAAAGTTGCTCGGCAATTGGATGATCAAATAAGCATCTATGTCTAGTAGATGCTTGATGATACTGGTGTTTTTTGGGTCATTGAAAATTCCAGGATCTTCAAATTGAATTTGAAAAAGGGTGTTGTCCAGACTTTCTTTGTGTTTGAAAACATCCTTGGAGGAGAAAATTTTTGTGTTGTAATACAACTCATCATCTAATCCACCGTATACATAAAAATTGTAAGATTTAAGATCCCCAATTTCTTCAGAAAGTTTCTGTTTTAAATTGTCGACAAACAACTTATTTAGCGTTGCATCGTTGGTGTTTAAAACGAATCCAATTTTATTCTCTTTGAAATAATTAAAAAAGGAAAGAATGATTTTATTTGAGCTAAATGGATTGTTCAACTTATTGAAAATTTATTTTTAACCTGATGACGGTTTTTTCCAATATCATTGAAGAAACCACAAAAAATTCCTGATCCAAACTTGTTGAAAATATAATGGAGAAAAAAAATACGATTGGCGAAGTATCTCGTTGAAACTTCGCAACCCCTAATCAGAAATTGCACCACTCTTGTTTCTCACTAAAATAGGCATATTATTCCTACTTACTATAATAAGTTTTTATTAATTTATAAAGAAAAATTTGACCATAAAATCAAAAGTTTTTGATGAATAAACAAATGCTAATTCATAAAATGGAGTCTAATCTGACTGCTTAATTTTATTTTTCAAATGACTTTCCATCTTTGGTCAATTCCCTCCGGATTCCAATCATAATGTTTTCGATCGTGATACCCTTGTTGTTTCCTTTTGATTTTAGCCATGCATATTGGATGACATTCTTGATTGATCCTCCACTGATTTTGTATGTTTTGGCGATCTTTTCAATTTCCATTTCGCTCAGATCGGCAATTCCATTGAGGGCATTGGTCCATAGGGATTTTCGTTGAATCGGATTGGGAATGGCATAGCTGATCACAGATTGCAATCTTCTGGAAAATGCAAGATCTATGTTGGGCTTAAGGTTGGTGGCCAGTATGATCAATCCATTGTAGTTTTCGACCCTTTGGAGCAAATAGGCCGTTTCTTGGTTGGCAAACTTGTCTTTGGCGTCATTAACAGCAGTTCTCTTAGAGAATAGGGACTCCGCCTCATCAAAGAATAAAATCCAATTTTTGTTCTCAGCTATGTCAAATATGGAAGCCAGATTTTTCTCTGTTTCACCGATGTACTTGGAAACGACTTGAGAGAGGTCGACACGAAAAACATCGAGATTGTTCTTTTTCCCCAAAAGGGTTGCGGATAGTGTTTTACCGGTTCCGGGCGGACCATAAAACAAACATTTATAGCCTTTGTTAATTCTTTTAGAAAGTAATTTATCCTGAATAATTTGCTCCTTGCTTTTTAGCCAGGTATCGATGATGTCGATTTCATCAAAAATATGAGTTTCTAACACCAGATCTTCCCAATCCAAATCGGTGGTGATCAGGTTGGCAGGAAACTCTGAACTGTAATTGGGTTTATATTCACTCCCACTGGTGACTTTCTGGAGAAATTCACGGCCCAGAACAAAAGTAGCTTCCAAAAAAGATTGGTTTTCTTTGTTGAGCAATACGGCATTTTGAAGTTTAAAAAAGTGATTGTCCTCAAAATAAAACTGCAATCTAAAATAATCAGGAATTTGATTCCCAAATAAAATAAATGCCACCGTGCGTAGGGTGGGAATAAAAATATTTTCAGTTTTATCACTTGTTTTACCACCAAATTCTGTGAAATTTTTTCCCAGGCCTTTGTTTTTGATCAGAAAACGGTCAAATAATTCAGGTTTAAAATAATTGGCCAAAGCCATTGCAATTATTATTCGTTCAACCTCATCGGTACAGTAAGTTTTAATAAAGTTGGCATAATGACTCGGATCGTCCTCGATTTCAGGAGGTAAAACCTCCTTTAGTTCTGAATTCTGATTTTCAAAAAACAAATCGAGTCTTTTATCGATTTTGAACGATAGCCATGCCATTTCATTGTTGAAAGTGAAGGCATTAAGTTTTGTTGCTTCTGAAGTACCCATTATATCCAATCTACTAAAATTCGATTTTTCATTAAACTTGTTTGAATCATTTTAATATTCCAGGGCAAAGTATTCAATAAGACATCGAAAGCTTTCTTTTCTATGTTCAAATTAAAATCACCTTTAAATTTACTCAAAGCTCCCTCCCTGATCAAGAAGGTCTCCCTGAGTGTGCTGATCGAGGAACCGTTGATTTTTTCCCAATTATTTATGACACTGTTGAGCAACGACTCACAGAGATCCAATTCAAATTTTTCAAATGGAATATTAATGTCCACAAACATATCCAGAGGGGCTCCACATATAATCTTATTCAGAGCCAAGAAAGACTCTTCAAACTCCATCTTGCCCGTCACAAGATATTCTGTGAGTAAAATGGCTTTTTGATGAGAATCATCGTCTACAAACACACCCTTTTCCAAAAGGTTTAGTTTGTCAAAAAGTCGGCTCAAAAAAGGCCACAATAAAATCAGCCCTGCATTTTGTATCAAAAAACTCTCTTGATTCTCCAAATCATTTGTCTCTTGAGCTTTTGGATATTTAGTTTGATTTTCTGTTGAACGATTGTCCAATTGTAAGATCCAATCAATCAATCTTTGTTTGACCGCTTCAGGGGTTCGGAATGTGCTTTCTTTTAATTGAGCAATAAAATCCTCCTTGTTGATGTTTAGTTGATTAAATATCTGGCTTAGATACATCTGAATGAGATGCTTGAGTGAATACATAATCAGGTTTTTGGAAGACCAGTATCCAAAACTAAAAATGATCACTCCTTGCCAATGCTCTAAGGCCAAAGCACTGGGTAATGAACTTCTGTATTCCTTTTTCAAAATTGAATCAAGGACATCCAAATAAGAGGCTAAATCTGGATGAATAAAATTTAATAGGCTTTTGATTTGATCAGTGGGGAATAATTTAAGTATCCTGCGAATTTTATTTTTTGAGTTCCCCCACTGATGAAGTCTCTTCTTCATCAGAAGTTCATCTTGTTCAATGAGTCTTTGGAAGATGGAATACAAATCACTCATACGCAATAAAACCCCATCATATTTGGAGGAACCAAATTCAACATAATATTCTAAGCGCTCTAAATCAATATTTTTGGATTCTAAGTTTAGGGTCAAATCATCGATAGTATCAATCTCCGAAAGAAAATTTCCGATGGCCAAAGAGGCATTCCATGCTTCTGATTTTTTAAAGACTAAAAATTCCTTAACCAAAGAAGAGTAAAATGATTGATCTTCTCTTTGCACACTAGAAAAGAAGCTTTTTATCGATCTCGATTTAAATCCATCGCTGATAAAAAATTGGTGAATAAGCTTAAAAAAGAGGCGGAATTTGGTATCATCTCTAACCTTGGAAAGCGATGAAAACAATGGCTTACTTATCGCCATAAGATCATCATTTTCTTGAAAAAAAGACTCGTTTGTACTTTTGATCAATTCTGTCTTGGAAATGATTTTCAAAATATTGACGACCGCATCCGGTCGATTGAGATAGGACCGCAAAAGTTGCTTAAGGGGAATAGTGATTTGGGTTAAAACTAAACGAAATTCTTTTTTAAGGAGAGCGACATTCCCCTGGTAATCATCGGGAAACTGTCCGGACTCAATAAAATACCTGGCCACTTCTAATACATATTCACGACTGAGTTGATCGGGTTTTTGTGGAGATGATATAAAAAAACTGCGGTCCAAGGCTGTATTGATTTCCTCTTTTAATTGAGTCACAGAAAGGTCGGTTCTGTCTTTTAGAAAATCGATCAACTGTCCTATAAATTGAATCAAACTGTTGGAACGCCAAACTGCTTTCTGAAGGACAAATTGAGCCAAGACCTTGACCACATTATCTTTTGAATTCCAAGGCTTATCAGAAAAATAATTGACCAATTCCTGAAACTTAATACTGAGATCGTACCCCATCGAAGGAGTCTGTATTTGTTGGAACAAAGTAATATAAAACTTCAGTGGCTTTCGGGCTATAGCTTCCAAAAAGCCATCGGATACGGGCAATGATTTGATAAATATTGAGGTGAAATCAAAGTCTTGATCTTCAATTTTGGATATCACAAATGCCCATGCATCCTTGGCTGTAAAGGTTTCTGACAATGACCATTCGGGCAATTGCTCGTGTTTTAGAACTGCCAGAGCCAAATCCTTAAAATAAATCTCATCACTAATTTTTTTAGTTATACCGAAATAACTCCC
>JAAZUX010000090.1 GCA_018623955.1 Flavobacteriaceae bacterium
GATCCAACTTTCTGAGTTGTGCCAATCCTACTGCAGCGTGTAATTCTGAAATTCTGTAGTTATATCCCAAAAACAAAGGCTTGTCCAGCCCTCTGTTTTTTCCCAAATGGTCGTGGCCATGATCTTGGAAGGCATCGGCTTTTGTTTTGTAATTTTGGTTGTTGGAAACCAAGGCTCCCCCTTCTCCGGCAGTTATGGTCTTGACAAAGTCAAAAGAAAACACACCAATGTCGCCAAGGGTTCCTAAGGCTTTGCCATTATAACTCGCCCCGATGGCTTGACAGGCATCTTCCAATAAAAAAGAGGTTATGTTTTTTACAAACTGCTTTGAGGCCCTCTAGATCGGCCATAGCACCACACATATGGACGGGCATAATGACTTTGGTCTTTTTGGTAATTAACTTCTCTGCAGCTTTGGAGTTCATTCCAAGGGTTTCATCAACATCGACTAAAACCGGGATGGCTCCAACAGAAAGAATGGCTTCAAAACTGGCCACAAAAGTAAAAGTTGGACACAATACCTCATCGCCTACTCCAACACCCAAACAGCTAAGAGCCACGGTCAGGGCAGCTGTTCCACTGCTGGTTAGCTGGACATGGGCCACTGATAGTTTTTCCTGAAGGGCTTCTTCAAAAGCCAAGGCTTTCCAATTTCCCGCACGAGCCTGATCAAAACCATAACGCATTAAAATGCCAGTGTTTAGCACTTCATTGACTTCATTGCGTTCTTCCTCACCGAAAACTTCGAATCCAGGCATTTTTAGTAATAGGTTTAACAAAAACTTTGAACATCAAATGTTGTTCATTGTCAAAACCAAAAAAGAGTGATTTATAGGTAACGGATAGCAAAAATTACTCAATTTGGGACAAACAAATTTAGCCAATTAATTTAAAAAAAAAAAGGGCTAACAAGCCCTTTTAAAATAAAAGTTATCGGTAGTCTATACTGCCAACAAATCTCCTGCCATGTTTTTTAATGGAAGCTCTGAACTACCCATCAGGTAGGTGTCTATTTGGTGAGCCGCTTCTCTACCCTCTGAGATGGCCCATACAATCAACGACTGGCCTCTTCTTGCATCTCCGGCAGCGAAAATATTGGGTTTGTTGGTTTGGTATTGCTTCTCTCCTTTGACGTTTCCTCTGGGGTCAAAAGTCAAACCAAATTGTTCAGGGAGTGATTTTTCAGGACCGGTAAATCCAAGTGCCAGCAGGGCCAATTCACAGGGCCATTCTTTTTCCGAACCTTTGATTTCGATCAATTGAGGTCTTTCTCCTGGAATTTTTTTCCACTCCACCTCAACCGTTTTCAAACCTTTAAGATTTCCTTTCCCATCTCCAATGAACTCTTTGGTCAGTATACTCCACTCTCTGTGGCTGCCTTCCTCATGAGAGGAGCTGGTTTTGAGTTTGAAAGGCCAATAGGGCCAAGGGTTGTCTTCTGTTCTTCCATCAGCCGGTTTGGGCATGATTTCAAAATTGGTCACGCTCTTTGCTCCCTGACGGTTAGAGGTCCCGATACAGTCCGATCCGGTATCTCCTCCACCAATAACGATCACGTTTCTGTCTTTGGCTAAGTATTTGGGATCGCGTTTGTGTTGTCCGTCTACGGCTTTGTTGTTGTGGGGTAAAAAGTCCATGGCTTGTGTTACTCCCTTTAGGTCAGTACCAGGAATGGGAAGCTCACGTTTGACACTGGCACCCGTACAGAGTACCACGGCATCAAATTCCTTTTCGATGTCCTCGGCACTGATGGTTTTCCCCACCTCGACATTGCACTTAAATATGATGCCTTCTGCCTCAAGAATCTCTAAACGACGGTCGATTACATTTTTTTCCATCTTAAAATCTGGGATACCATAACGCAGCAATCCACCAATTTTGTTATCTCTTTCAAAAACAGTAACGGTATGTCCGGCACGGTTGAGCTGCTGTGCAGCAGCCAGTCCGGCAGGGCCTGATCCAATCACGGCAACAGTTTTTCCCGTTCTGCTTTCGGGGGGTTGAGGCTTGATCCAGCCTTCTGAAAATCCGCGTTCTACGATGTATTTTTCGATCAACTCGATGGATACCGGTGGATTGATGATACCCAACACACAAGCTTCTTCACAAGGAGCAGGGCAAAGTCTACCTGTAAATTCAGGAAAATTATTGGTAGAGTGCAAAATGTTGAGCGCTTTTTCCCATTCATTTTTGTGGACAGCATCGTTAAAATCCGGTATCAAATTACCCAATGGACAACCACTGTGACAAAAAGGAACTCCGCAATCCATGCATCTTCCGCCTTGTTTCTGTAATTGCTCATTTTTTGGGGCAATCGTAAATTCTTTGTAATTCTGAATACGCTCATCCGGAGCCACAACGGGTTCCTTGATTCTATCGTATTCCATAAATCCTCTTAACTTTCCCATAATCAATCGATTTTTGCTTCTTCTGCTTCTTTTGCTAAAATTTCTAACGCTTTCTTGTAATCCGTAGGCATTACCTTAATGAAATTTTTACCGGTATTTTTCCAGTCTTTCAAAATACCTTTAGCCCGGGTGCTATTGGTGTAATCAACATGGTTGTTGAGTAGTTCCTGTACTTTTTCGAGATCCTTTTCGGTGAGGTCTTCCAATTCTACCATTTCGAGGTTGAATTTTTTGTCATCAAAAGTTCCGTCATCGCTGTAAAGGTATGCAATTCCTCCGCTCATTCCTGCGGCAAAATTTCTTCCAAATTCACCGATGACCACAGCGATACCTCCTGTCATGTATTCACATCCGTGGTCTCCGATGCCTTCGACTACGGCGGTTGCACCGGAATTTCTGACACAAAATCTTTCTCCGGCCACACCGTTGATGTAGGCTTCGCCAGTAACGGCTCCATACAGGGCAACATTTCCAATAATGATGTTTTCGTCAGCTTTAAAAGTAGCCTCTTTGGGCACCTGTGCGATGAGTTTTCCACCCGACAAACCTTTTCCGAAATAATCATTACAATTCCCAATCACTTTGAGGAACAATCCTTTGGTTGCAAATGCACCAAAACTCTGTCCTGCAGTTCCTTTGAAATGGATGCTCAGGGTGTCCTCCGGAAGTCCGTTGGCACCGTGTATTTTTGAAATCTCATTACTCAAAATGGCTCCTACAGATCGGTTTGTATTCTTGATGTCAAATTCCAAGTGTTGTGGATCTTTCCTGTAAATGGCCGTGTGGGCTTTGGAAACGATCTTAAAGTCTAAAACTTTGTCCAAACCGTGGTCTTGCTTTTTGGTATTGTAGGTGTCTACATAATCCGGTACTTCAGGTTTATAAAGGATTTGAGATAAGTCTATTCCTTGTGCTTTGTAATGGTTGATGGCTTTGTTCATGTTGAGTTTCTGAGATTGTCCAACCATTTCGTTGATGGTTCTGAATCCAAGACTGGCCATAATTTCTCTCAACTCTTGTGCTACGAAATACATAAAGTTGATGACGTGTTCGGGTTTGCCTTTGAAATTTTTTCGCAACTCAGGATCTTGAGTGGCAATTCCTACGGGGCAGGTGTTGAGGTGACAAGCCCGCATCATAATACAACCCGAGGCCACCAATGGGGCAGTGGAGAATCCAAATTCTTCAGCACCCAATAGGCAAGCTACAGCAACATCGCGTCCGGTTTTCATTTGACCGTCGCATTCGAGAACAATACGCGAACGCAAATCGTTCATTACCAAGGTCTGTTGAGCTTCGGCAATACCGAGTTCCCATGGCAACCCGGCATGCTTGAGAGAAGTCAAAGGTGAGGCCCCTGTTCCTCCGTCAAAACCTGAAATCAGAATGACATCGGCTTTGGCTTTGGCGACACCGGCAGCGATGGTTCCTACACCAACTTCTGAAACGAGTTTTACATTGATTCTGGCTTCGCGGTTAGCGTTTTTGAGGTCATAAATCAATTGTGCCAAATCTTCAATGGAGTAGATGTCGTGGTGGGGTGGGGGAGAGATCAAACCTACATAGGGAGTAGAGTTCCTCACCGATGCGATATAGGGATTGACCTTGGGTCCGGGCAATTGCCCTCCCTCACCGGGTTTGGCACCCTGAGCCATTTTGATCTGAATTTCTTTGGCAGAACTCAGATAGTGACTGGATACTCCAAATCTTCCCGAAGCCACCTGTTTGATCGCACTGTTTTTCCAGTTACCATCCATATCGGGCTGGAATCTTTTGGGATCTTCCCCTCCTTCTCCTGAGTTACTTTTGGCGCCAATTCGATTCATGGCAATGGCCAAGTTCTCATGAGCTTCGGCACTGATGGATCCCAGAGACATGGCCCCTGTTTTAAAGCGCTTGACGATTTCTGTCCAAGGTTCAACCTCCTCTAGTGGGATGGGATCAAAGCTGGAAAATTCGAACATCCCCCTGAGGGTCATCAATTTTTCACTTTGTTCATTGATTAACTTGGAATAAACGCCATAGGTCTCAAATTTGTTTTGTCTAACTGCCTGTTGGAGTTTGGCAATACTGGCAGGATTCAACATGTGTTTTTCTCCATCTCTTCTCCAACGGTAGTCTCCTCCAATTTCAAGCGGCATTCCTGGAAGGTTTTCCTGGCTGTATGCTTTGTGGAAGCGTTTGTTGATTTCCTTCTCTATTTCATATAGACCAATTCCTTCAATACGGGTGGCGGTTTTACAGAAATAGGTTTCGATGAACTTTTCATTCAACCCCAATGCTTCGAAAATCTGAGCGCCACGATAAGAGTGTAGTGTGGAAATTCCAATTTTGTTCATTACTTTGACAATCC
Source organism: Flavobacteriaceae bacterium (assembly GCA_018623955.1). Next base: position 4,762 of record JAAZUX010000090.1, read on the forward strand.
CCTTGGCGATGGCTTTATTGAAATTATCAATGGCTTTTTCAACAGAAATACCTTGGATAATATTGTTTTCTACTTGATGGGTAATGATTTCGTTGAC
>JAAZUX010000091.1 GCA_018623955.1 Flavobacteriaceae bacterium
CTGTAAGAACAGGACACCACTGTGCCCAGCCCATCATGGACTATTATCAAATCCCCGGTACCGTAAGGGCCTCCTTTTCTTTTTATAATACTTTCGAAGAGATTGACCGTATGGTTGAAGCCCTCATAAAGGCCATCACCATGTTACAATAAATCATTAATTTTGGATATGGAAACCATAGAAGCGGCACAAGAAGAAATTGTAGAGGAGTTTTCCATGTTTGAAGACTGGATGCAACGCTACGAGTACATGATCGAGTTGGGAAAATCACTCCCATTGATCGATCCACAATTCAAAACCGATGATTACATCATCAAAGGATGCCAAAGTAAGGTATGGGTGCATGCCGATTTGGAAGATGATAAATTGGTTTTTACAGCCGACAGCGACGCCATTATTACCAAGGGCATCATCGCCATTTTGATACGGGTATTTTCACATCAACACCCCGATGCCATACTCGAGGCAGGGACTGAATTTATTGATAAAATTGGCCTAAAAGAACATTTATCCCCCACCCGTGCCAATGGTTTGGTCTCGATGATCAAACAGCTAAAAATGTATGCCATTGCCTTTAAAACCCAATTGAATTAATCATGTCAGAAGAAATTGTTGAAACAGCCGAACTGGGCGACAAAATTGTCGGAGTACTCAAAACCATATATGACCCCGAAATCCCGGTGGACATTTACGAACTGGGATTGATCTATGATGTTTTTGTCAACGAAGATGCCGATGTCAAAATACTGATGACCCTGACGACTCCCAACTGTCCCGTAGCGGAAACCCTCCCGCGTGAGGTGGAAGAAAAAGTAAAATCCTTAGACGAAGTTAAAGACGCTGAGGTAGAGATCACCTTCGATCCCCCTTGGTCTCAAGACCTGATGAGCGAAGAAGCCAAATTGGAATTAGGAATGCTATAAATGGCCGATACCATTGTCAATCGTGTGGCAGCAAGTGCCTTGATCACTTTCGATCTTGAAAAACTATATCAAATCGGAACCCGACAGTCCATTGATTTATCCCAATGGTTGGATCAAGGACTCATCCTAAAAGAAAAGGAATTCAGAGCGCAACTCAAGGCCCACGACTGGAGTGTCTACCAAGATCAATTCATCGCCTTACACTGTTCTACCGAGGCCATTCTACCCGCATGGGCTTCCCTATTGGTTACGACCTACCTACAGCCCTATGTTAGAAAGGTAGTCCTGGGGAATTTAAAAGATTTGGAAGTACAGCTATTTGCCGAAGAAATTCAACTTTTGGACTTATCTCCATACAAAGACCAACCAGTGATCATCAAAGGTTGTAGTGAAAAAACTGTCCCTCAGGATGCCTACGTTCAGTTGATTGCCAAACTTCAGCCCGTGGTAAAAAGTCTTTTTTACGGAGAAGCCTGCTCCTCCGTTCCCCTCTACAAAAAAAAGAAATAGTTACTTTTGGGGGTAAATATAAACTGCAAATAACATTCTTTTTTAAGGATAATCTTCTCCGACTAGCTAAGGGGGTTGAACCCTATTTCTCACCTTAAACCCCTAAAACAATAGAAGCATCTATACTGAGTTTTACACTGATATCCCTTGCTACTTTTAAAGTAGGTTCGCTTTTTCCGTTGAGGTACTCGCTTACTCTTGACGTGCTAATTCCTAAAAGTAAGGATAAACGTTTTTGATTCAATCCCATTTCAGCCATACGCAACTTTACAACCTCAACCAACGAGGGTTTTTTAACCGGATAATGGCGTTCTTCATAATCTGACACAAGGTCGGACAACAGGTTGAGCTCTAGGTAACCTTTGGCATCTTGATTTTCAATGTTATCAGGGTTTTGCAAAAGTTCTTCTACTCGTTCGACGATGGCATTATATTCTTTTTCTGTCTGTATCATGGCTAAATGTTTTTGATGTCCTTGATCTTGTCATATTCCGAATGTGTCCCTATAAAGCGTATGTAAACCTTTTTGGCGTTGAACGAAATAACGGCAACCAGCCTGTAATCGTTTCCTTTGATATTGAATACAAAACGGTGGTTTCCGACATAATCAACACCATTAAAATCCTGTCTTAAATCATGGATGCCGTCACAGTTTATTGCCGTTACGGTATGATACCAAAAGTTTAAAGGGTTTTCGCTATCCGCGTGTGCTTCTATAAATTTCTTTATCCTTTTGTAGGTAACTATACGCATCTTTTAAGATTCGGCTTTTGTAAAACAAAGATAATAGTAAATTACAAAATCCAAAATTATATTTTGAAAAATGTAATTATCAATTGCGAATAAGGTGTAATCAACGGAGATATTTTTGAATATCAAACCCTTGATCATTAAACTTACGTTTGTTACATTTTTTTTAAATGCTTATTTTGTGGTAGTTACATTTGAGGTAAGCAGTTTTCTTTGAAAGACACCAAAAAAGTATTGATTTTGAGCTATTACTGGCCTCCCTCAGGAGGTTCGGGCGTTCAACGTTGGATGTATTTTACCAAATACCTCAGGCAGTTGGGGTGGGAACCCATTGTCATCACTGTCGATGAAACACAAGCGTCCTATCCTGTTATGGATTTCGAACTCTTGGAGGAGGTAAAAGATATCCAAGTAATCAAAACCGACACCAAAGAACCGCTAAAAATCTATTCACAAATTTTGACGGGATCAACCAATAAAGGCATTCCCCAGGGAGCAGTTTCCAAAAAAGGGTGGTTTTCCAAAATGGCTGCATTTATTCGAGGTAATTTCTTTATTCCCGATGCCCGAAAAGGCTGGAATACCTATGCCAAAATGGAAGCGGAAAAGCTCATCCGTCAACAAGGCATTCAAAAGCTAATCACTACCGGCCCACCCCATTCCACCCATTTGGTGGGCTTGCAGCTAAAAGCGCAATTTGGCATCCAATGGTGGGCCGATTTTCGCGATCCTTGGACCGATATTTTTTACAACAAGGACTTATACCGTACTGCTTGGGCCAAGAGGACAGATGTCCGTTGGGAACAAAAAGTATTACAAACCGCCGATGGTATTTTGACCACTGTGGGGGGGAATCTGGTTCGCAAACTCCAAACCAAAGCACCCGACCAGAGCTTTTATGTATTGCCCAATGGCTATGATGCTCTATTGATGTCTTCGATCCCCAAAACCACCCTAAAGCCCTTCCATGTAGTCTATACCGGATTGTTGACCGAAAATCAGGATTATCTCCCCGTGATAGAGGTACTCAATACATTGGCAGGCCGACATCATATTCGCCTTTCTTTGGCAGGAAATATTGCTCCCTCCCTCATCCAAAAAATCAAAAATACCGCTCCCAAAATTGAGGTTGACTACAAAGGATACCTCTCCCACCAAGAGGCCATTGCGCTTATGAAAAGTGGAGACTTATTACTCAATTTTATCTTTAGAGGGGCCGACCGGGAGATGATCTCCGGGAAATTGTTGGAATACCTCGCCACAGCGATTCCCCTTCTCGATATTGGTGATCCGCAGTCGGAAGCAGCAAGGTTTTTAGCCCAAGCCTCTTTCGCTCAAATGATTGATGCCAACGATATTGATGCCCAAGAAATATTTATTCAAAAAGTAGCCCAACAAAAAGGTAAGGCCAATAACATCTTACCGGAGATTGAAAATTGGAGCAGGGAAAACATCACCGCAACATTGCATGATATTTTGGAACAGGGAAATGTTCAGTGATTTTTAACCAATAAAATCATCCCTAACGGGGCTAAAGGCATCGATGAGTTCTCCTTCTTCCAAACATACCGCACCGTGGAGGGTATTGGGAGGGACGTAGAAAGAATCTCCTTTTTCCAGTTTTTGGGTCACCCCATCGATGGTGATTTCAAACACCCCCGATCCGACAAGGGTTGACTGTGAGTGGTGATGCTGGTGTTCGGCCCCAATCCCTCCTTTTTTAAAGTGGACTTGGACCAACATCAGTTGACCGTCATAGCCCAATATTTTTCTTTTGATCTTTGGTTCTAACGCTTCCCAATCGGAAGTGGAGGTATTTAAAAATATTTTACTTGACTTGACAGGTTTCATATAAAAGGGTTATTTAGTGATAAAGATTAAATTTTTGAAGGTAATCTTGAATTTTTTGAGGAAGTAAATCAGCCAATAATTTTTTATTCTTAAGTGCATTTCGAATTTCAGTCGCTGAAACATTTAATAATGAAGCTTCAAAATAAACAATATTAGAATGATTTAAAAGTGATGCCGGTATTTTGTCGGACTGGGTCCGGGGATAAACATAGAGCTGAAACTGTTCTAAGATTTGGCGGTACGCTTTCCAACGGTCGAAATGCATTATATTGTCTTGACCCAAAAGGAGGGTAAATTGATATTGAGGATATTTTTTTTTTAAATGATCGAGGGTGTTAATGGTATAATTGGGTGAGGGTAAATGGAATTCCTCTGCACAGGCTTTGAGATTTGATTTATCTTCAATGGCCAATTGGACCATGGCCAATCGATGGTGGTTTTCCATCAATGTATTTTTTTCCTTGAATGGACTTTGGGGACTGACCACCAACCACACTTCTTCCAAGTTTGTATTTTGAGCAAAAAATTCTGCCACAGCCAGATGCCCCGAGTGGATTGGATTAAAGGAACCAAAAAACAGCCCGATATTTTTCATTGCTTACGCTTGCTCTACAAATGCTTTAACCTTCTGAAACATCTCTTTTTTTGCTTGCTCCAGGTCGTCATTGACGATCACCACATCAAATTCGGTTGCGGATTCCATTTCCAATTGGGCTTTGGCAAGGCGCTCTTGAATCAGTGCCTCGTCTTCTGTTGCTCTGGACCGCAGTCGTTCTTCCAAAACCTCCAAACTGGGCGCTTGGATAAAG